>NZ_BAABDS010000058.1:0-685 GCF_039539745.1 Oceanisphaera sediminis | reverse complement strand
CTTGTCGGGTAAGTTCCGACCTGCACGAATGGTGTAATCATGGCCACGCTGTCTCCACCCGAGACTCAGTGAAATTGAATTTGCGGTGAAGATGCCGTATACCCGCGGCTAGACGGAAAGACCCCGTGAACCTTTACTATAGCTTGGCACTGAACATTGACCCTACATGTGTAGGATAGGTGGGAGGCTGTGAAGCGGTGACGCCAGTTGCCGTGGAGCCATCCTTGAAATACCACCCTTGTATGTTTGATGTTCTAACTTGGCCCCCTTATCGGGGGTGAGGACAGTGCCTGGTGGGTAGTTTGACTGGGGCGGTCTCCTCCCAAAGAGTAACGGAGGAGCACGAAGGTTGGCTAAGTACGGTCGGACATCGTACGGTTAGTGCAATGGCATAAGCCAGCTTAACTGCGAGACTGACACGTCGAGCAGGTACGAAAGTAGGTCATAGTGATCCGGTGGTTCTGTATGGAAGGGCCATCGCTCAACGGATAAAAGGTACTCCGGGGATAACAGGCTGATACCGCCCAAGAGTTCATATCGACGGCGGTGTTTGGCACCTCGATGTCGGCTCATCACATCCTGGGGCTGAAGTCGGTCCCAAGGGTATGGCTGTTCGCCATTTAAAGTGGTACGCGAGCTGGGTTCAGAACGTCGTGAGACAGTTCGGTCCCTATCTGCCGTGGGC
>NZ_BAABDS010000057.1:0-1115 GCF_039539745.1 Oceanisphaera sediminis | reverse complement strand
AATGACAAGCAAGACACATCGCCGTTTTAGTGCCGAATACAAGATGGAAATCGTGCAGATGGTTCTCGACCAAGGCCGTTCAGTTACTGATGTGGCCAGGGCTATGGACGTTGGGGTTTCTACGCTCGGCAAGTGGGTGCGCCAGGTTCGTGATGAGCAAAGAGGCAAGGAGGTAAAAGCCCAGCCCATCACCGAGGAGCAGCGAGAGATCTACCGTCTTAAAAAGGAGGTCGCGGAGCTCAAAATGGAGAAAGAAATTCTAAAAAAGGCTACCGCTCTCTTGATGTCCGACTCCCTGAACAATTCTCGCTAATCGAGAAGTTCAAGAAGAGCTACGCGGTGAATCAGCTTTGCCGCATTTTCGGGGTTCACCGCAGTAGCTATAAAAGCTGGGCTAGTCGGAAAAAGTCTGCGCCTGATAAGCAACTTCGACTCGACTGTGAGGTGAAAGCCATCCACCGTGAAAGCAGTCAGTCAGCCGGGGCCAGAACTATTGCTCAAATCGCAACAAATCGCGGTGTTAAACTCAGCCGTTATCGAGCAGCCAAGTGTATGAAACGGTTAGGGCTGGCGAGTTGTCAGCTACCAAAGCATCGCTATAAATCGGGTGGCAAGGAGAAACCTGACATTCCCAACACGCTTGCTCGGCAATTTGCAGTGACAGAGCCGAATCAGGTGTGGTGCGGCGATGTGACTTACATCTGGACCGGAAACCGCTGGGCGTACCTGGCCGTGGTGCTGGATTTGTTTGCCCGCAAACCCATTGGCTGGGCGATGTCGTGGTCTCCGGATAGTCAGCTAACCACCAAGGCACTGACGATGGCGTTTGAAGCCCGGGGAAAGCCCGAGGGAGTGATGTTCCACTCGGATCAGGGCTGTCATTACACCAGCCGCCAGTTTAGGCAATGTATCTGGCGCTGCCAGATGACTCAGAGCATGAGTCGACGAGGTAACTGCTGGGATAATAGCCCGATGGAAAGGTTTTTTCGGTCTCTGAAAACGGAGTGGTTCCCGGCAAGCGGGTTCGTCAGTTTTCAGCAGGCTAAACATGCGATCATCGATTATATAATCGGATATTACAGCGACACCAGGCCGCACCAATACAACGGCGGACT
>NZ_BAABDS010000056.1:0-2512 GCF_039539745.1 Oceanisphaera sediminis | reverse complement strand
CCCGCTGCCAAGACCTGATCCAGATAGTCTGTGTTCATGCTGGCTATCTTCTGCTTTCGCCGGATGCTGGCTTTCTTCGTCGTTTCTGCTCGCAACATATTCAACGCCAGGTGACGCATGCAAGACAGAATCTCAGCCGCTTCACCTCGATAGATGGGGCAAGCATCTTCGTTCATCGAGACGTCCAGCACCCAATGCAGGCTGTTCTCGATCCGCCAGTGGTCCCGCACTGCGGCAGCGAAGCGAGCCTGGTCCAGTTCCGCCGAACTGATGTAGTAGCGGTATTCGAGGGACTGTTTGCCTGATTTTTCCAGGCGATAGCCGATGGCCACACCCAGGGTTTTCAGGCCTCTCCACTCCGGGAACTGGCTGGCCACGTCACCGGCAGCAAGAACATGGTATTCCCTGGCCTCAATGCGACCATGTCCTTTCTCCACCGTCACATTGACGGGGTCGGTGGCTGCCGAGTGGAACGGTCGGAGTGCTTGCTGAACCGCGCGGTGCAACAGCTCCTGGTTACCCTTGACCGCCAGCAGGTAGTCTCCGCCTTGCTTGACGATGGTGCCGGCGATGTCAGTCTGACAGCCCATGGCATCAATGGACACCAGGCACCCCTTGATATCCAGCAGCTTGAGCAATGCTGGAATGGCCGTGATTTCATTGGACTTGGCATCGGTTTTCAACTGGCCCATGACCACGCCGTTGCCAGTGGCGAAGGCGCTGACCATATGAATGGCGGAGCGGCGGCTTTCCCGCTGGTAAAAGCCCCGTAGCACCTTGCCATCGATGGCAATCAGTTCACCCTCGGTACGCTCATTGACCGATTGCGCCCACTGAATAAAGCACTGTTGGAACTGGGTGGGGTCAAGGCGAGACACGATACGGGCGATGGTGTCGTGTACCGGCAGCCCGTCGGGGAACAGGCCCTTTTGCTGGAACCAGTCCAGGTGGACTTCACCGAAATAGTGAGTAGACCGAGGGAACCTCCCCCTCAGCCTCTCGCAGAACGGTACGTGAACCTCTCGATTCATACCGCTCCCATCAAGCAAACGCAGTTCCCAACCCTGCTTTCCAATGAGCAAACAGATGCGGCATCCGTTTTGACAGCCCTTCCATGAACTGGCAAGCACGGATTTTATGGCGCTGGAGGTTCTTGTACTTGCGTCTGGTCCATTTGACCAAAGCAAGGTTAAGATGCCGACCTATCGCCTTCATGGCTGATTTGTGAAACCGTGCATAATAGTTAATCCACCCATAAATCATGGGATTTAACCACTTCGCAATTTGATGGATACTCATATCAGCCCGACACCGTATTCGCAGTTTTCTCAGTTTCGTTCGCATGGCTTTGAGTGCCGATTTACTCACCGCCGGCGTGAAACTCATGAAGATGTTTCCCTGCCGACGATTCTGTACACTTCTCGCCCTGAACGTATAACCCAGAAAGTCGAATTGCTGATTGTCGTGGTTACCTTTTCGAGCACTGTCCTTACAGTAAACTATCTTCGTCTTCTCTGGATGGAGCTCCAGTCCACAGGCTTCAAAGCGGTGTCTTAGCCTTTCCAGCATTTCCTCTGCTTGCCGCTTGCTTCGACAATGAACCAGTCCATCGTCGGCATATCGGCACCAGGGGACGGTTGGATGATGCAGCGTGAGCCATTTGTCGAACACATAGTGCAGAAACAGATTGGCCAACACCGGACTGATAACGCCGCCTTGCGGTGTTCCTTTGCTCCTCTCCTTTAACGTACCGTCTGGCATCAGCATGGGAGCGGTTAACCAGCGGGTGATGTACAACCTCACCCAGCGCTCAGTGCAGTGTTTATCCACCGCCTTGAGCAGGAGATCATGGGGAATGTTGTCAAACAGCCCTTTGATATCGAACTCCAGGCACCAGTCATATTTCCAGCAGCGTTTCCGCGTCACCGCAATGGCATCCAGTGCCGATTTGCCCGGTCGATACCCGTAGGAGTCGTCCAGAAAGCAGCGCTCGACATGATGCTCGAATGACAGAAGTACTGTCATTTGCGCGATACGGTCACTGACGGTAGGAATGCCGAGTGTTCTTTCCCCTCCGCTTTTCTTGGGGATCAGTACCGCCTTGACGGGCGGTGGCATGTAAGTCCCCGAAGACAGCCGATTCCAGATTTTGTATAGATTACCTTTCAGGTTTTGCTCGAAATCCGCCAACGTCTGATGATCGACGCCGGCAGCACCTGCATTGGCTTTCACTCGCCGATAGGCTTCTGCTACTTGCCATTTATTGATTGAGAATGGTTTTGTCTGTTCAGCAACAGCCTCCTCCTGTTTATCACAGTTGGGCTGGTGTGCAGACTGCTTGACGCTATCCCTTCGCTCCACGTTCATTACAAACGCTTCCTCACTACTACGAATAGCTCTGCCCCAGTATCGCGCATTGGTACTCTCATACTCATAATTTCAGTTACTTGTATTTCTTCCTTAACATCGCGATGACTGGTTCCCGTAGTTCCTACAAAGAGCCTGATACAGA
>NZ_BAABDS010000055.1:0-631 GCF_039539745.1 Oceanisphaera sediminis | reverse complement strand
ACGCCTCCCACATGACCGCCAGCGAGTCAGCCAATTGATTGACTGCGGTCATCGCACACGACCGTTTGGCCGCCGTGAGCTGGGTGTAACGAGCGGTGGTATTGAGGCTGGCATGACCGAGCAGCGTTTGCAGTGAACGCAGGTCCAGCCCCTGTTGCAGCAGGTGGGTAGCATAGCAGTGGCGCAGGGTATGCGGGCTGACGGATTTGCGGATCCCGCAGTCGCGGCAGACCTGTTTCATGGCTTTTTGCACCCCGCCTCGGTCCATTGGTGACTCGGCCGCTTTTCTTGTGCCGGGGAACAGTAGTCGTGGATGATGGTGGGATTGCCAATGTGAACGCAAGGCGCGCAATGTCCTGTTGGGCAAGGGGACCAGGCGGTCTTTGCCGCCTTTGGCATTGCGAACATGTACTTGCTGCTGAGCGCTGTCAATATCGGCCACGGTCAGCGACAGTCCTTCGCCAAGCCGCAGTCCCAGACTATAGAGGGTATAGAAGAACATCTGGTAGCGGCGTTGTCGGGTCATGCTGATCAGCAGGCCGACTTCGGCGGGTGAGAGGATATCGGGCAAGGTGCTGAGCTGCGGCGGTTTGACGATGTCGAGCCACTGCCATTGTTTATCGAGCGTATG
>NZ_BAABDS010000054.1:0-942 GCF_039539745.1 Oceanisphaera sediminis | reverse complement strand
AGAAACCTCGCTGCTGGAAAGCCTGGAAGGCAAGCGCGGCATGGTCCGCGCCAAGCCGCCCTTGCCGGCTATTGTCGGCCTGTTCGGTCAGCCGACCGTGGTCAACAACGTGCTCACCTTCGCCGCCATTCCCGCCATCCTCAGCGAGGGTGCCGACTATTATGCCAATTACGGCTATGAACGCTCCAAGGGCACCTTGCCGTTCCAGCTCGCCGGTAACCTCAAACAGGGCGGCCTGGTGGAGCTGGCGTTTGGCCAGAGCCTGAATGACTTGATTTACGACTTTGGCGGCGGCACCCGCAGCGGCCGACCGGTACGGGCGGTGCAGGTGGGCGGCCCCCTGGGCGCCTATCTGGCGCCGGAGCAGTTTGATGTGCTGCTGGATTACGAGTCCTTCACCAAAATCGGTGCCGTGCTCGGTCACGGCGGCGTGGTGGTGTTCGACGACACGGTCAACATGGCCGAGCAGGCCCGGTTCTCGATGGAATTCTGTGTCGAAGAGTCCTGCGGCAAGTGCACCCCCTGCCGGATTGGCTCGGTGCGCGGCGTCGAGGTCATCGACAAAATCATCGAGGGCGACAACAGAGCCGCCAATATCGAATTGCTGGAAGACCTGTGCGACACCATGATCCACGGCTCCCTGTGCGCCATGGGCGGCATGACACCGTTCCCGGTGAAGAGCGCACTCCAGTATTTTCCCGAAGACTTCAACGACTCGAAGGGGGCGTAAAAGATGGTTGAACATTTTTATCCCGAGAAGGATTACGGGACGCCGGCCCGGCTGTCGGAAAACCTGATCACCCTGAACATCGACGGTGTCGAGATCACGGTACCCGAAGGCACTTCGGTGATGCACGCGGCGGCCCGGGCCGACATCAATATTCCCAAGCTGTGCGCTACCGACAACATGGAAGCCTTTGGCTCCTGCCGGCTGTGCACGGT
>NZ_BAABDS010000053.1:0-515 GCF_039539745.1 Oceanisphaera sediminis | reverse complement strand
ACTTCAGTTAGTTACAGTGCTCTGTGAGTGACGGTCGTGCTTCTCCTCTGTTGTTGAGGCCATTATCCTTATTGTGCCCGCCTTTCGGCTATCCCGTTCGGGTGATACCGGTGCACACCATGCTTTGTACGCAGTGCGGGCAACTGCGGCTGGCTTTGGTCATCGTTGCCGGCTCCCCTGGCAGCCCGCGCCATCCCAGTCGCATCAACAACAACTGGATAATCAACCGTACCGCCCTGGCGCTACCGTGCAGCAGCCCGTAGTCCCGTACTCGTTGCAGCCCCTTGGGCAAGGCGTGTTGCAGTATCAGCCCCAGGAACCTGACGATGGGTAAGGTGCGGTGTTGCCAGTGATTGGTTTTCCCCTCGCGGTAGCGGAAGGTCACCTGGTCACCGTCTATTCCGATAATATCCCGGTCGGACAGTACCCCGCGGTACAAGTAGCGGGACAGATATTTCAGGGCGGGTAGGCCGCGGCCCACAGGGCGACAGTCCACCACCCATTGCGCCGGTAGT
>NZ_BAABDS010000052.1:0-26680 GCF_039539745.1 Oceanisphaera sediminis | reverse complement strand
GTTTCACTCTCTTCAGATCCATGATGCACTTACTATCGGCAGGATTTTACAATGATTGAGAACGCCCCCTAGTGCCCACATGAATATGGCCATCATAAAAGCCGGGCAGCAGGGTCTTGCCGTGCAGGTCGACCAGTTTGGTCTCGGTTGAGGCCAGCTCTTGGATTTGGCTGTTACTGCCGACCGCCATGATATGGCCGTTTTTCACCGCCACCGCCTCGGCAATCTCGAAGCTGTCATTAACGGTCACGACCTTGGCATTGTGATAAATGGTTTCGGCAGTGCCATCCTGGCTGGCGGCGACGTCAAACGCCATCAGCGGTGCCATGGCCAGAGCCAGGCAAGACACCTTACGCAATACATTTTCCATATCCATATGTTCCTTTTGTATACATCTGTTCAAGGCTGATCGGTTGAGCAGTAACTGGCAATCAGTCATGGTTGACAGGATTTTCAAATTACAAATTGCTAACAATTAATTACAAAGTGTTAGCAATTAACCCATCAGATATGATTCGAATGGGAGGGGATAGTGCCAGTGATGAAGTGCTATTGGCTCCAGCGCTTGGTTTCAAGCCGCAGTCGGCAAGAAGGGGTCGTGTCGCCAGGAGTTGGCTTTGAATATTGGACATACGGGAAAGCAGGGCTGCATAGCGCTACGGCAGGGGCTGTGGCACATGTCCTCCTTGTGCAGAGTATCCTTGACCATGGCTTTAGCGTCATCGTATCTAAAGTCAGACGACAGTAATGCTGCCGCAAAAAAAAAGCGTCAAGTGGAAACTTCTGTAATCAGGCCCCACTCTCGATATTATCTGTTTTATGGTGATGATTGCGGTTCCGTTATCGGCGGGCACGGCGGAAAGACGCGGGCGAAAAGGGGTTTTGGCAGCGAGTCGCTTATGCACCTTGAAACGGGCGCTTGATGCACTCTGGTGACCGTCAATACATGTTGTTGATAGGCCCTATACTCATCCGTATGAAGAGCTATGTCCTAGTCGGCATTCCGGCCTTGTGCGAGGGCTGCATGGTGATAAACGCGAAGCCGGATGTTGAACATCAGGGCGATTGTTGCGCGTCGGAGGCGAAGGCTGAGATGAAACAAAAGCGAGTGGGGAATGCCTGCCAGGAGGCGACATGAAGACGCTTTCAAGTACCGGGTTTGCACTGTTTGGTGCCGTGCTGATTGCCATCAGCTTTGGACTTGCGCGCTTCGCCTTCGGGCTGTTTGTGCCGCCCATTCGCGCCGAACTGGCGCTAACGCCGTCGGTAATCGGTATTATCGGTGCGTTGCCGCTGATCAGTTTTTTGCTGGCGACACTGGTGGCGCCGATGGCCGCCGATCGCCTCGGAGCCCGCAATACGGCGGTGTTGTCTGCGGGCTTTGGTGTTGTCGGGCTGGCGTTGATCAGCCGGGCCGACAACGCGTTATCGCTTGGCGCAGGGGTGTTTGCCTGTGGCATCTGCACCGGCCTGATGATGCCGGCACTCACGGCGGCCATGCAGGCGCTGGTAGCGCGTTCGTTGCACGGGCGCGTAAGCGCGGTGATGAATGCGGGCACCAGCATTGGGGTGGCGGTTGCGGTACCGGCGGTGCTGCTGATGGCCGGCGCCTGGCGTTTTGCGTATGTCTCTTTTGCCGTGCTGGCGGGCATCGGCATGGTGTCTGCCTGGTTCTTTATTCCTTCTGTGTCACGGATCACGCCAACAGACGCGGCGCCGCCGCCTGCCGTCAGTGCATTGCAGTGGTCGCGTCTGTTCAGGCTGTCGTTGTTTGCCTTCCTGATGGGCTTTATCTCGTCGGCATACTGGATTTTCGCCCCCGATCTGATGGCCACCCTCGGCGACCTGCCGTCTGGCGCAACCGGCTGGCTGTGGCTGGCGGTGGGCATTGCCGGTCTTGGCGGGGCCGTAATAGCCGATCTGGCCGATCGCAACAATCCACCCATTACGCACGCGCTGATGCTGGTGATGTTGTCTGCAAGCCTGGCTCTGTTGGCGGCCAGCCCCGGCCAACTGGTGCTCAGCGCATTTTCTGCCCTGGTGTTCGGCCTGGCCTACATGAGTCTGACCGGGCTTTATTTGATGACCGGCATTCGGCTGCTGCCAGGTCGACTGTCGATGGGACCTGTGCTGCCATTCATGGCCGTGGCACTGGGGCAGGCGGCCGGCTCACCGGTGGTTGGGGTGCTGATACATGAATTCGGCTACGCCGATGCGTTTGCCACCTTTGCCGCGGTTGGTATTCTGGTGTCCCTCTTGTCGCCGCTGTACCCGCGCTACCTTGACCCGGAGCCCGAGCATGAAGAGGTTGAAGAGATCAAGGACGAAACCGGCCTGCAGGCGGCGTTCGATTACCAGCTTCAGGATGAGGAAGGCGAGCCGCTCACGCCGGTCATGGAAGAGGATGAAAACCTCTTTCCGACCGAGAACGCCGAAGATAAACCATGAGACTTGGCCCGATTTTTCTGCCGGCAACACAGCAGTGCGGTGGAGGTAACCTGCGCAACCACAAGGGGTAATCGCCGGTATATCCGGTTTGGCTTAAAATAGGACACTGATGAGCCAGTCTGGCATAGCGCCGGGTATTAAAGCGTCATTCAGAGCTGATCGCTGCCTTTTTCGAGGTAGAAAGTCGCAGAAATTGGCAGTTATCTGCTACTCATCCATGTAGAATACGCTTTTAAAAGCTCATTCAGCTTTATTCTTGAACTCTTGAGTGCACTTCTGTAGGAAATCCATGAAAAAGACTATCGCGTTAACTCACCCCAAGCTGCAACCTGCTCGCCTGGTGGACTCAATCAAGCATGATATTAAAAAGTACCTCAACAGAGAGCGTCGCAAGTCGCTGCCCGCCGGCATGGACTACTGGACCTTCGATTGTCGTTTTGGTGCCTCTGAAGCGGCAGCAGAAGCGATCTTTACCTCTGAAATCAACAAGCATATCGATGCTGCCGTGGCGCAGGAACTGCCCGAGTTCTATGTCGAGATTCTTGCCCGCGCGTGTAACCACCAGCCGAAGTCGGCTGTTGCGGACGACGCCGAAGCCTGATCAGATCTGGCCACAAGACGCTTATCGCAGCCGATAGGCGTGCAAGGCGCAGCGGGCAGGCCCGGGGTGAACCCGCACATGTTTAACCAACGCCTGCCTGTTTACGCTGCCCTTCGCGGATTGAGTCGGGACTCCTTTTTGGCATAGCCCTGATGCTTTTTTGACTCCGGCACCCGTGCCATAGCGTCCCGTTCCCTTCATTTTTCCATCCGAGCAAGGCTGTGCAAAATTCACCCAACTGACAAACAAACCTCTCTTCCCACACTAAAATACTGTATATTCTGCCCTCATTTTTTTGACTGTAGCGACTCTACAGAGGATCTCTCATGCAATTTTCATCTTTAGATTTGGCCCCGGATCTGCAACGCGCTCTTGTGGAATGTGGCTACAGTGCAATGACTCCCGTACAAACTCAGGCCATTGTGCCGGCCCGTCGCGGTAAAGACCTGCAGGTCACCGCGCAAACCGGTACCGGTAAAACCGCCGCCTTTGCCGTTCCCGTGCTGCAACGCATGCTGGACAAACCCAAGGCAACTGTCGAGCGACGCCCTCGCACCTTGATCCTGACCCCAACCCGCGAACTGGCCGAGCAGCTGGCCGACGCTATCAATGCCTACGCGAAGTTTGTGCCCATCAGCGTAACAGCCCTGTACGGTGGCGTTAAAATGGGTGGCCAGGCCAACAAGTTAAAAGCGGGCGTTGATATCGTGATCAGCACCCCGGGCCGTTTGATGGAGCACATTACCCTGGGTAATGTGGCCTTGAGTGACGTTGAATTTGTGGTGCTGGATGAAGCCGACCGCATGCTGGACATGGGCTTTATCACCGATGTGCTGAAGTTGATGCAACTGACCGCGCCAAAGCGCCAAACCCTGCTGTTTTCTGCCACCACCTCACCGGCCGTCAACGAGTTGTCACACAAGGTGCTGAATAATCATCAGCAGATCCGGGTGACCAAAATCAACAGCACGGCCGAGACCGTAAGGCATGCGGTGTATGCGGTAGAAGAAAGCCGCAAGATCGAATTGTTCGAACAGCTGCTGGAAGAGAAAAACTGGTTCCAGGTGTTGGTATTTACCAGCACCAAGGAGCAGGCCGAGCGACTGCTGGCCGGCCTTAAAAAGAAAAAGATTGAAGCGGCGGTGTGCCATGGCGATAAAAGCCAGGGTTCAAGACGCCGTGCCATCGCCGACTTTAAATCCGGTAAACTCCAGATTTTGATCGCCACCGAAGTGGCGGCCCGTGGTCTGGACATTCAAGGGCTGGATTATGTGGTGAACTTCAACCTGCCGTATTTGCCGGAAGACTACGTGCATCGTATCGGTCGTACCGGTCGGGCAGGGGCCAAAGGCACGGCCATTTCCTTTGTCAGCCGTGAAGAAGAGCAAACCCTGGAGCGCATTAAAAAGCTGATCGGTACCGATATCAAACGTATCATCAAGCCGGGCTTTGAAGTGAGTGACCGCGGTTCACTGTTGAAAACCATCTCGCGCAAGGTGTTGTCCGGGCGCTCAAACAAAGCCACTGAAACCGTGATTGAGCTGGAAGGTTCAGGTAACGGCAAGTTTAAAGGCAAGCCGCGTCGCGCCAAGTCCGGTAGTGAAGCGGGCGGAAAGGCCACGGCGAAACCCGCGCGCCTGAAAAAGACCAATAACGGCAAAAGCACCGGCCCCAAGAAAAAAATATTGCGCGGCAAGCGTGCCGAGCAGCATTCACGTTAAGCACGGTTTGTTGCGAGTGATGTCGGTGCCGCCAACAGAGATCTCTCATGGGCGGCACCGGCCTATGTGTATCAATAGCGGGGAATATAATGCCTGGTATCGCCCGGTCGGCTCACACCATCAAAGATGACTTTGTGGCACCTGTGTGTGACGATGTTGTGGTGGTTCTCTATCAGGATGACGACATTCTGTTGATCAACAAGCCCAGCGGCCTGCTCAGTTTGTCGGGTAAAAACCCGCTCAACCGGGATTCGGTACATTATCGTCTGGTACACGGCCAGGCCGGGGTGACGCCTGCCTTTGCGCAAGCAAAGCTAGCGCATCGGCTGGATTTTGGTACCTCGGGCATCATGGTGGTGGGGCTGAACGCAGCGTCTGCACAACACCTCAATAACCAGTTTCAGGCGCGTACCATTCAAAAGCGGTATCTGGCCCTGCTGGACGGGTGGATGGCAGACGATCAGGGGCTGATCACCGCCGCCATCGCGAAAGATAAGCTGCATTTTCCTCGCGTAAAAATTTGCCACACCAGCGGCAAGGCGGCCACCAGCGAATACCGGGTATTACAGCGCCTGGAGCAACCGCGCCGCAGCCGGGTGCAATTTACGCCTGTTACCGGCCGTACCCATCAGTTACGCATTCACAGCCAGGCCATAGGCCATCCCATTCTGGGCTGTGATCTTTATAGCAATGAACAGAGTGAGCAAATGGCCGATCGTTTGCTGTTGCATGCCAGTGATTTATATTTTGCGCACCCTGCCAGCGGCGAGCCCTTTCATGGACACTGCCCTTGTCCGTTTTAATCACAAACACACCAACCATACGGAACAGATTCGATAAACAATGATCAATAGCCGACCCCACTTAGCAGGCCGCCTGTGAAAATACCCAAACGCCTACAGCCTCTCGTCGAAGACGGTTTAATCGATGACGTGCTCAGCCGCCTGATGAGCGGCAAGGAAGCCGACATTTTTGTGGTTCGCTGTGGTGAACATATTCGTTGCGCCAAAGTTTATAAGGACGCCGCTAAACGCAGCTTCAAAAAGGCGGCGCAATATCAGGAAGGGCGAAAGGTGCGCGGTGGCCGGCAGGCTCGCGCCATGGAAAAGCGTTCAAGCTATGGCCGCCAGTTAGAGGAAAAAATCTGGCAGAATGCCGAAGTCGATGCCTTATCCGCGTTAGCCCATGCCAACGTGCGCGTTCCCAACACCTTTGGCTGTGTTGATGGCGTACTGCTCATGGAGCTGGTGACCGATGCAGAGGGCGATGTTGCTCCACGACTCGGTGAGGTGACCATGTCGGAACAGCAGGCGATGGAAGATCATGCGCTGATGATGCATTACATTAAGCTGATGCTGTGTGTGGGCATTATTCACGGCGACTTGTCCGAATTCAATGTGCTGGTGGATGAGCAGGGCCCGGTGATTATCGACCTGCCCCAAGCGGTGAATGCCGCCGCCAATAACAGCGCTCAAGCCATGTTCGCCCGCGACGTCAATAACATGCGACGTTACTATGGCGAGTTTGCTCCCGCCTTGTTGCATACCCAATATGCCAAGGAAATGTGGGCGCTGTTTGAAGAGGGTAACCTGACGCCCAATTCCACCCTCACCGGTGAATTTGAAGATAGCGGCGATAACGCCGATGTAGACTCGGTGCTGGAAGAAATACAAGCGGCGATGGAAGAAGAGCAGGAACGAAGAGAGCGCATACGTGAAGCCGCCGAAGATGCCTGAATTTAAAACCAGGCTCGTGTTTTGCGGGCGACTCGCAGTCTGATTCATGCGGAAAAATGGTCCGAGCATGACAAGGGAAAAGACAATCGTTAACTCGGCAACCGGCAGCGGTTCCATCGGCAGAGTGGGAGGAGTGTGATGAGCAAGTGGTTGGCAATGTGCTTTATCGTGGCGTCTATAAGTGCTCAGGCCAGTAACGGCGAGCAGCCATCAGCTACCCAGGCGGACACCCTCTGTGCCGAGTCCTGGAGCCGAGCGATAGAAGACACCGTCGCTACGGGGGATGGCCAAGGGCATGGCCCGGATATCGGGTCTGATGAATGGAAGTCGGTGGTCGAGTTCAAGCTCGGGGTTCGTGGGCAGTCGCAGGTGCCACCTCGCGACAGCGAAGCCTGGTGCGAATATATCGATTGGCAGGTGAGAGGTAATGGCGCTACTCATGGCGCGACTGAGCATAAAGGTCCTTCCTATGCCTGTGACAAGGTCAAGGCCGGCAGCATCGAGGCGATGATTTGTGAAGACCCAGCCTTGTCTGCGCTCGATCGTACACTGTCGGGCGTGTATACGGCGGCGTTACGGAAGGCAGCCAATCAGCATCCGCCGGTACTGAAGGCCGAACAAAGAGGCTGGATCAAGGGCCGTAACGACTGCTGGAAAAGCGACGACAAGCGGGCATGTGTCGAGGGTGCATATCTGCGCCGCATTGCCGAGTTGCAGGCTAGCTACCGGCTGGTGGCACATAAGGGGCCGTTTCGATTCGTGTGTGACGGTAACCCGGCGAACGAAGTGATGACCAGCTTCTTTGAAACCGAGCCGCCGACGCTGATGGCCGAGCGCGGCGACAGCGTTTCTCTGATGTTTCTGCAACCCAGCGCCAGTGGTGCCAAATATCAGGGCCGCAACGAGTCTTTTTGGGAGCATCAGGGCGAAGCTCGAATCACCTGGGGGTACCAGGCTCCCGCAATGCATTGCCAAAGGGCGCCGTGAGGCAAGGGTGCATCAATCTACCTCTCTCTGATCTTGCCGATAGTGACCAGAGCAACCCCGGTCGCAATGAGGGCGGCGCCTGCCAGCAGCCCCTGGGGCGGCGCTTCGCCCTGTAAAAATACGGCCGCCGGCACGGCGGTAATCGCCCCTACGGCGCCCAGCAGGCTCAACAGCACGGGCCCTCCGGTTTTTTGCAGTATGAACAGCAACAAGAATTGCCCGGCAAAGGCCAGCGCCTGCAGGGTAATCAGTAACAGCGGCAAGCTTTGCTCCATGGGCACCGCCAGAGAAAAACCGGGCATCAAGCCTGCCGTCAGCAGCATGATGGCGGCGGCCACCAGCATACCGGGCGCCAGGGCGTTGGCAGAGACTCCCCTGGGCCAGCGTCGAGTGCGATAAATATTGCCGATGGCCAGCAGAACGGGGCCGAGCAACGCCAGCAACACCCAGAACCCTTCTGTTTCGGGTGCGGACAGTTTGCGTGCCGCCAGCACGCCGGCCCCGGCCAGGGCTGCGATTACACCCAGGGCGCGGGTCATGCTAAAGCGCTCCATTCCCAGCGCCAAGGTCCCCACATAGGTCAACAGCGGTGGCAGCGAGATGATCAGGGCAACAAAGCTGGCACCCACATGGGGTATGGCCGAAAAGAAAATCAGGTTGGAGCCGGCGACGCCTACCAGCGCCGACACCGCATAATATTCCAGGGTATGGCCGGTGACCGGGGGCAAATCGCGACGTAGTATCGCCACACACAGCAAAATCAGCGCCGCGCCCACAATCGACCAGCATAAAAAAGCCAGTGGCGGCAGCTGCACGTTACTCGCCAGTTTGGCCATGTTGGTAGACAACCCCAGCAGGGCACCGCCAAACAGCAGGCACAATAACGGCACCAGCCAGATCTTGTGATGGCCTGCGATTCCGATTACCGAGCTTGTCATGAGGGATGCCTCCGGCGTTGTCTGTTTGAATGGGTATCACGGGGGCATCTTATCAGATGATAAATTGTGGTGTCGGTGGCGAGGTGGCAAAGCACGGAAATAGCCGAGTTCTCGGCAATAACATCGGTATGTCAATTTTGGCTGTGCTTCAAACGGCCGGCCTGTTCAGCCGGGCCGTGTTAACCATTCAATGATGAAGGTTGTAAATGGTGGGGTCGTAAGGCTCCAGTTCGTATTTCGATTCCAGAAAGGTGACCAGATCAACGAGTTCCGATACCGTCATGACATCGTTGTAGACCGGCATCACCGATTTGCCGTCAACCTGAATCGACGACATGTCGTGGCCTTTGGCCAGTTTGTGTGAAGGGTTGATTACCGAGGTGACCAGCTCGCCGTAGGTTTTCAGGCTCTTGCCTTTGCCGCCCAGGGCGACAGACAGTTCCCATTCCCCCTCCGGTCGTTCATATCCGTCCAGGATATGGCAGCTCAGACACTGCATATCCATAAATACCTGCTCCCCCTGCGCCATGTCGCCGGGCGGCAGACTGAAGGCCTTCGAGCTTTGGTCACAGCCGCTCAGCCCAAGAGCCACCAGCGAAATAATGAATAGTTGCGAGCGTTTCATGTCAATTTACTCCCTGTAGGCAGTGTGCACCGGATGAAATTCCAAGGGCATCAGGCTCAGTTTAGAGTAAGGAGCAGGCGCATGGGGCAGATGAGCAATAAACACGGGTGATGGCGATGGGCCGAGCCTCATCTGTTCAGCCATGCTCGGGCAATACATCTGCAAACACATAACCGTCGCGGTGGACGATGTCGCCGATGCGGATATCGATTTTATGCCGGAACATGGGGCCGTCGAAGGCAAAGCTGTGAAACTCGCCGTTTTCGCCGCAGTGGTCGGTGCCTTCGGGCAGTTCGGCCAGCAGGGCCGGGCTTAGCTCCTGGCCGGCAAGGTGCTCGGGGACTTTTTTCGGATCCAGGCAGGTGATCACGGTGCGCAGGCCGCCGGCAAACATCTGGCTGGGCAGGGTATCGGTTGGCGTGCCCCAGATGGGAAACACGGCCTCAATGCCGGTGCCGATCAGTTGTTGCTCCCGATACCGGCGCACATCTTCCAGCAGCAGGTCGCCAAAGCCGAAACAGTCGATGCCCCGGCATTTGGCGCCGTCGATAAAGTCGGTCATGCGTTGGTTATATTGTTCGTTGCTGCAGGGGAAGGGGAGATAAATGATTTCCAGCGGCAGGCCTATGCTCTCTGCCTGTCGGCGCAGCAGTTCGACCCGCACGCCGTGCATGGCGACCCGCTCGAATTCTTCGTTGACGGTGGTGAACAGGCCCACCACCTCGAACGCGGGGTTTTGCTGCAGGGTGTGCAGGGCCCAGGCGCTGTCTTTGCCACTGCTCCAGGACATCAGGGTTTTTCTGATCATGTTGTTCCTCAAGGTTACCGACGCCACAGGCCGGCACAGTATGATATGCCCGATGTTATCACCAATGAGGCTGCTTGAGGTGCTGGCGCTACCGGGTGCTGGTGGTTGTCATATCGGTTAACCCAGTCTGTTTATATAGTCGTTCTGTTCGGGCAGGGTAAAGGCCTTGGGCCGTACCGCCTTGATCTGCTCCCGTGCCTGTTGCGGCTCTACCCCCAATGCCCTCAACAGACGATAGGCAATCAGACTGGCTCGGCCCGTGCCGGTCATACAGTGGATCACCACATCCTTGCCGTGGGTCAGCTGAGTCAGCATGGCCAGCTGATTGGCCTGCCATTTGTCTTCGCAGACCAGATCCGGCACCTCGTCTTCATGAACGGGCAGATGCAGCCAGCGCATTCCGAGGGAAGTGACCAGTTCGGGAAGCTGACTGACGTTTTTTTCTGCCAGCTCCGCCTCCGTGGTCAGGCTGATCACGGCACCGGCGCCGTTGTTATTCAGCTGAGTCAGGCTGTCGGTCAGGGAGACGTGTTGAGTGCCGGGGCAGGGAGTCAGGGCCAGGCGGCCGGGCCTGGGCGTGTCGAGATACCATACCGGATGAAGATTGGCTGAATTCATGATGGCTCCTTGAGGTTGAGTGGCGGTTTTTGCCGGTGACTCTTTCAACTGTAGCCAGTGTGGAGAGTGAATGGAAAACCGTGGAATGAACGCGAGGAGATTTGAAAATCATGTAAAATATGGGCAGCTTGGCGACCTACTTACTCAGTACAGGAATACAGATGAACATTGACAAGGACGAGAGCGTTAACAGCCCTTGCATCAAACAGTGCGCACTCGATGAGCATGAGGTATGCCGTGGCTGTTATCGCAGCATCTCGGAAATTATCGGCTGGGGCGACAAGTCGAATGAGCAGAAGAGACGGATTCTGGCCAACTGTGCTCAACGCATGGAAGGGCTGGCGGTGATCCGGTAACCATCAAAAAAGCCAGCCTGCAAGGGGCTGGCTTGTATGGCTTATGCCGGCAGGGTGTCAGTAATTGAAACCCATACCCAGTACATAAGCCCAGGCACCGTCGTCAATGTTATCCTCGGCACTGTCGCCGCTGTCGAACAAAAACTGGTATTCGGCACGGGCCAGAATGAAGGTAGAAGGGAGCACATAGTATTTAAGACCCAGCTCCAAGCCGGCAATACCGGTGTCTTTTACGCCATCACCATAAATGCCACCCAGCGAGGCACCGACAAAGGGGCGAGCCTGATGCCGGCCAAAGTGGTAGTCCACATAACCTCGGGTGCTGCCGTTCCAGACATCGTCACCATTATCTACACTGGCGTAGTTGATGCTTTGGCGTACCCCGGCCACGGTTTGGTCGGATAAAAACCAACCCACATCACCCGACACACCAAAGGTACCGTTATCAAAATCCTTGCTGCTGGTACCTGCACCGGACAGGGTAAACTCCCGATCGCCCGCTTTGGGACCAAACTCATGAGATGACATACCTTGGGCTTGGATATAGGCGGGGGCCAGCGAGGCGCTGACGCAAAGTGCAATTGAAAACTTCTTGATCGTATTCATGAGAAACTCCTTGAATGGACCCATCATAAAAACACTAACCAAGCACTCAAATCGTCCGGTCGGTTATTCGGAGCTTGTCCGGAAATACGACATTAAAATAGACACACTTGAGACTATTTGCTGTTTTCTTTCAGTCTGCAGACGTTAACAGGCTGATTTACTATCCTAATACACAGCTTCTTGGTAACCAACCGTTAATTTAATGGTGTCAATTGTAAAGACAAATTAACATGGTGTGGTGCATCGTATCGTCACTGTTCTTTTAGTAGTGTTTCTCCTAGTGTTTCTCCGTGCCATTGGCTAATTACAAACACCACATAGATGTAGGCAGGGAGGAAGGATATGTCAATATTGAAACCGTGGTCGCTTTATGGCTAGGTGTTTCTGGTCGGCACCTGTCGGTGTTGGCATTCCATGCCCCCGTTGTCTGGTGGTCTGCTGTCAATCACCGCAATAAGGAGAGTTCCCATGAATGAGAGAGAGCTGTATCAGAAAAAGGCCCAGGCCAAGCTGGATGAATGGAAGGCAGAGCTGGACAAGCTCAAGGCCCAGGCATCGTCGGCCAGTGCCGATAGACAACTGGAACTGAACCGGCACATCGACGATCTGGATGCAAAAATCGAACAAAGCGAGCGAAAACTGGAAGAGTTGTCCAACAGCAGCGAGGAAAGCTGGGAGTCGATAAAACAGGGCTTTGAGAGTGCCTGGACCACGCTCAAGGGCTCTTTCAAGGATGCCGCCGACAAATTCAAGTAACACTCTCGTCTGGGTCCGTGTTGGACCCAGACGTCATGCTTTCAATGATCCATCCCTGCATCTTCCTCGGTGATGAGTCCTCACGCCCTTTATTCCGTTCATCATGAGTGGCTGAAATATTATTAAGCAATATCCTATCACTGATGTGGAATTTGGAGGCTAACTTGCCTTATATCGTCACCCTCGCGAAGGCGGGGGTCCAGTGCCTTTGCAGGCGATCTGCAGTCTGACGGTCCTGCGCCACAGGTCTTGGATTCCCGCCTTCGCGGGAATGACAAGAAAAGAAGTGCGGGAATGACGAGAAAAGGAGTGCGGGAATGACGAGAGAACCACACCCGTTATGCAGCATTACTTAAGTTATTGACCTTGCAACAGACGCTATAGTTTTATGCGACAGGATAAGTAACATTTCCAGCCGAAAACAAGGATGTGATGATGGCAGACTCCAGTATTTCCCTGTTGTGGAAACAATTTTATGAAAGCCTGACCGAGACCGGCGATGCGCTGGGGGTGAGCGGGCTCAACTGGCAGGATCTGGCGGTCGTTGCCGTGGGGCAGCTGCTGGTTTCCGTGATGATACTGGTGCTGTTTGGCACCGTCTATTGGCTGCTGGCCAGTCTGCTCAAGCTGATACTGGGGCGCGCCAACTATGGCACGCGGCCTTTTTGGGCGGCCAGAACCGTGCTCCGCTACCTGTTGGGGCTGGCGGCCATTGTGGCTATTCTGGCGCAATACGGTGCCCCCGACGGCGTGCTCAAGGGGGCCGCCCGGGCCGGATTGATGGCACTGGCTTTTTATGTGCTCTGGTTGCTGTTGTCTCGCGGCCTTACCTCCAGCCTGTCACGGCATCATATCGACTCGTCACTGGAGCAACTGTGCAAGAACACCCTGTCGGTCTCGCTTATCGCCATGGGCGCCATTACCGTCATGGCCCAGTTCGGCTTCGATGTGCTCTCTATCGTTGCCGGTCTGGGGATTGTGGGTATCGCGGTCGGTTTTGCCGCCCAGTCTACGCTGGCCAACTTTATTGCCGGTATCACCCTGCTTATCGAGCGGCCGTTTCGCATCGGTGACTGGGTACAGATCCGCGGTGAAGAGGGGCGGGTGGTGCGTATCGCCTTTCGCACTACCTGGCTGCGCACCCGGGATAATATTTTTACCATGATCCCCAACGAAAGTGTGGCCACCTCGGACATCATCAACTTCAGCGCCGAAGGGCCCACCCGCATTCGCATCCCCCTGGGCATTGCCTATAAGGAGTCGGTCGAGCAGGCGCGGGCGGTGATCATGCCGCTGCTGAGTGCCCATCCCATGGTGATCACCAACGACCGGATGCCGCCCAGGGTGCAGCTACGCGAACTGGCGGACTCGTCGTTGAACCTGAGTGCCCAGGTGTGGGTACGGGCGGAGGATGTGGAAGTGAAGGGCCGTATTTCCTGCGAGTTGCTGGAGAGCATCAAGCAGGGGCTGGATGACGCCGGTATTGAAATGCCCTTTCCTCACCTGCAGCTGTTTATCGACGAGGCCAAGGGGCTGGCGCCCTGGCTTGACCGCGAGGGCAAGGCGGAGGAGTCGAAAAGCGAACCGAATACGGAGTGATCCTGATATCGGTGTTATGCCCGTAGCCAGTCATCGCCGCCGCTTCAGCCGGCAGGCTTGGTAGCGGCAGGTAATACTCAGCCCTGCCGGTCAAGCTCTGCCGCCAGCTGATCGGCCACCCGATCCCAGGCGGTGGCCAGGGCGCGTACCAGGGCCGGATAGCCGTCTTCGGTCAGCGGTTGTTCCACCCGAAAACCGACCTGTTTCAGCAGGCGACCGCTGCCATCCAGCAGTTGCCATTGGCCCTCGGCCAGGGCCATGCCGTCGTTATGGCCCTGAAAACGACTCACCCGAATTCGAACGTCCCTTACCGGCACGCCGCCCAACATCGGTTGGCCCTTGCCCACCACCTGCGACCGGGGCAGGCTGAGCGTCAGCCGCTGCGTGAGCCGTTGCTGCAGTTGCTCGCCAATATCTTCGGCCCACAGGTGCTGGCGCGCCTGATATACCTCGATGTCGTTCAACTGCATCACGATACCCTCACTGTCCAGATGACCGGCAATGCCGACCGGCGCCACGCTAATGGCCAGGGTCTGTGGGTATTGTTTTGCTGGCGTGGTGGACGGCAGCAAATAGCTGGCTGGCGCGGCATCGCTGCCGGCGCACCCGCTCAGGCCCAGCAGTAAGGGGCCGAGCAGCAGGCTGAATATCAGGCCGGGCAGTAACGTCGGCTTGCTGCGAAAAGTCGTTATCATTTGCTGGCCCTCGGTTGTGGGTCTTCGGTGAGTGTCTTGTCAAAGATCAGTGCGTTGGGCTGATCGTTCAGGGTACGTACCACCGGCTGCAGATCCCGCATCAGTTTTTCCAGTCGCGACAGGGTCTGGGTCAGCTCGTGGTAGCCCTGCGAGTCGGGAGCAAAGCCCTGCAGGGTATCGCGCAACTGGCGCATGGTGGTGTTCACGTTTTCCGGCAGCTGGCTGGTGGCCGGATCCGCCAGTAATGCATCGACCGAGGTGGCAATGCCGTTGACCTTGTCCATGGTCTTCTGGGTGCTGGCCAGAGTCTGGTTGAGGGTGTCCAGCACCGGCTCAATTTGCAGGTTGTTCAGCTTGTCCAGCAGGTTGGACACCTTCTGTTCAATCTGGGCGAAACCACCGGAGGTGGTGGGAAACACCTGTTTTTTCACAAAGGTCATGCGTTGAAAGGGCACCGCGTCTTTATAGAAGTTGAGATCCACAAACAGGGCACCGGTAAGCAGGTTACCGGCCTTGAGCGAGGCGCGCAGGCCATGATCAAACATGCGATCCAGCCGCTGTTGCCACTGTTCGGTGTTGACGTCCTGCTCGGTGTCGTCGAAGCGCTGGGGTTCGATGCGGATCAGCACCGGAATGGCAAAGCGGCTGAGCGAGTCGGGCTGGGGCGCGGTAAAGTTCCAGGGCACGCTGACCACGGTACCGATGCGCACCCCCCGGTATTCCACCGGGGCGCCGGGGCTCAGGCCACGCACCGTGTCGTCCACCAGCATCACATATTCCAGATACTGGCCATAGCGGCCTTCTTTTGCACTGTCTTCATCGTTGAACAGCACGTAGTTGGCGCCTTCCTTGGCCTGGCGGCCGATAGAGGCATTGTCGGGCACGCCGAAGGTGATGCCACCGCCGATCAGCGACTCCAGCGAAGCGACATTCACCTTGAACCCTTCGGAGTCCAGCCGCACATCCACCCCGGAGGCGGTCCAGAAACGGGTGGTGCTGGTGACCAGTACCTCGTAGGGAGACTGGATATAAAGCCGATGGCGCATTTCCCGCTTTTCCGGATCGAAATGGCTGTCTTCCACCCGGCCGACCGTATACCCCTGATAGGTCACGGGATCGCCGGTGGAAATGGCATTACCCACCTGGCTTATCAGGTTGATGCGCAACCCTTCCGCATCGGGCGGCGCCACCGGCGGTTGCTCCAGCACGTCGAATATCTCTTTGGTCTCTTCGCTGCTACCGGGCAACAGCTGAATGTAGGCCCCGGACAACACGGTGCCCAGGCCGCTGACGCCCTCGCGACCGATGCGCGGCTTGACCACCCAGAACCGGGTATCCTCGTTGAGCATGTCTTCTGCCTGGGGGCTCATGCGGGCGGTGATCTCCGCATGTTCGAGATCGTCCGACAGCCGGACTTTCTCTACCCGGCCCACTTCCACGTTGCGGGTCTTGATCAGGGTCTTGCCGGCTTCGATGCCTTCGGCATTATCCATGATCAGGGTGATGGTGGGGCCCAGCTTGCTCAGGTTATCGTAAATCATCCAGGCGCCAATCAGCAGGGCCACCAGAGGCACTATCCAGATGGGAGAAAGAGAACGCTGGGGCCGTCGTTCGGCGCGCACGGGGTCAGACATGAGAAGATTCCTTGGATGGACCCTGAGGCCCGGTAGAATGAGGTCCGGTAGCAGATAAGTCCGGGGGAGTGGGTGAGCCGGCGCCCTGCCAGATGCTGCGCGGGTCGAACATCATGGCCGCCAGCATGGTCAGTACCACCACTGTGGTAAAGGCCAGGGCACCGGCGCCGGGCTCGATGGACATGATGGAGCCGTTACGGATCAATGCCACCAGAATGGCGACCACAAACACGTCCACCATGGACCAGCGGCCGATAAATTCGGTAATACGATAGAGGCGAATACGGCTCATCTGGCTCAGGGGGCGCTGTTGCTGGCGCACCACATAACAGAGCCATAGCAGGGCCAGCATCTTGCTGACCGGCACCAGCACGCTGGCGACAAAGATGATCATGGCAATGGGAAAGTCTCCGTCCTGGAGAAACAGCAACACGCCGCCGATGATGGTAGAAGGCGTGGTATCGCCCAGTGACGTGGTGATCATGATGGGGTAGAGGTTGGCCGGCAGGTACATCACCACAGAGGCGACCAGCAGCGCCAGGGTGACCTGATTACCGGCGTGATAAGGATGCAGCGGCTCGCCGCACCGTCGGCAGCGGCCCTTGCCGCTTGGTGGCAGCCGATTGACCAGGCCGCAGGTGTGGCAGCCGCAGAGACCCTGTTCGGAGGCGGCCACGCCCACCTTGACGCCGGACGGCGCCAGGGGCTCTTTATCGAGTGAAAACCACAGCCAGTCGCTGTCTACCGACTGGGTGGTCAGCAGCAGCAAGAGGGCGTAAACACAGAAGGACCAGAACGACAGCCCCAGCTCGACGTGAGCCATGCCGATGATCTTGATCAGGCTGACCAGGGTGCCGATCACGAACACATCGGCCATCATCCAGGGGGTCACATGACGCAGGGTGCGGGCCAGCTGTCGGCTGCGGGGCAGGGGTCGCTGCAGAATCAACCCCAGGCACAGCCAGGTGAGGCTCAGCAAATAGATGGTGGGCAGCACTATCACCGTCAGCAAGACGCTCAGGGCCACCAGAGGTTGATGCATGCCGATGAGGGTCGAGGCGGTTTCGGTCAGCTCGATACGATTGCCGATACCGCTGATGTCGAAACTGATAAAGGGAAAGGCCACCGACAGGGCCAGGGTGATCAGGGTGGCGATGGCCAGCGCCAGGCTGCGCTCGGCCGGGTTGGTATGTCGGCGCACCAGGGTGTGGCCGCAGCGCGGACAATCGGCTTTTTCACCCGACTTGAGCGATGGCAACGCCAGCAACAGATCGCATTCCCGACACACGCGCAAGCGCCGCCGCGACACGGTGGGGCGACCATGTCGATGAGCGGTGGGGGCCGGTGTGGTACTGTTTTCTTCGGGCAATTTTTCTTCAGGCAATGAGGGGACGCCTCCGGAATACTAGCAGTGAGTGCTTGATACTACGACAGTTTTCAACCCTGCTCCAGCATACTGTCGCCGAGTGGCCGGGGAGTCGTGCCGGTATGTCGGCTCTGTTAGCGCAGCCGCTTCATCGAGAACCGGTTGTTCGGTTAATGATTGATCTATAACCATTTAAATATCGTGGCTTTTCTTTATAATGGTCGACTTGTCATTTACTCCCGTTTTGGAAACTTCAATGAGTCACACCCGTGCCATGACCTTGCTGTTGGTCGATGACAGCAAGGTTGCTCGCCTCAGCCTGATGCGTCAACTGAACGCCCTTCCCCTTGAATTCGAGATATTACAGGCGGCGTCGGCAGACGAAGCGCAGGCGCTGATGCAGGAGCGGCAGGCCGATGCGGCGCTGATCGATTTCAATATGCCCGGGCGGGACGGCATAGCGCTCGCCGTCGAGTTTGGTCAAAGTCATCCGACCATGAAACTGGCGCTGGTGACGGCCAATATTCAGGACGCCCTGATGCAACGGGCGCAAGAGCTGGGCATGGCCTTTCTGGGAAAACCGACGCGTCCGGACGATCTGGCCCGGTTTATCGAGGGCGTCGCATGACATGGGTGCTGACCGACGATGAGCATGATGTCATCGTCGAACTGATGAACATTGGCGTCGGTCGTGCCGCGAGCGCGTTGTCGCAACTGGTACAGGACGAAGTGCTGCTGTCGGTGCCCAGGCTGCAGTTTCTCGAGTCTGCCGATGCCAAGGAAATTTTTTGCCGTTCCATGCCGGACTTGCTGGCGGGGGTGATGCAGGATTTTCAGGGCTTCATGAGTGGCCGGGCGGCCCTGCTGTTTCCCGAAGAGCGCAGCCTTGAACTGGTACGGGCCATATTGGGTGCAGACATGTCGGCGGACGAAATTACCGAGCTGGAGCAGGAAACCCTGGCCGAGCTTGGCAATATTCTGCTCAACAACTGTCTGGCGACCCTGGCCAACCTGCTGAACCGGCAAATTCAGACCGATCTGCCCCAGGCATTCAATGTGGATACGCCGCACCTGCTGAACCGGCTATCGTCGCACGGTCAGGGTGACAGCTGCATGATCATGCTGGTGCAGATTGATTTCAGCCTGCGTGCCAATGATCTGCAGGGGTACCTGGCGTTTCTTATTGACCTGCATTCGGCGGATGCCTTTATTGAGGCGCTGCGCCTTTATCTGGCCGAACTGACGCAATGACGATGACGAATCAATCACGGATAGCAAACCGACAGCACATGAGCATGATGACGCTGGATTATATAGAAAGCGGTATCATGCTGCTGGACAGTGAGCGACGGGTGCGATTCTGGAATCAGTGGCTGGTGCGCTATACGGGCATTGATGCCGATACGGCCGGTGGCCAGCGGTTGGAGCAGTTGTTTGACGCCCCCTTGCCGGCCGTGGTGCTGTCGGCGATTGGTGATGCCTGTGAACATCGTTTGTCTCGTCTGCTGTCTCATCAGCTGCATGCTCAGCTACTGCCGTTACATGGCCGTACCGTGTCCGGTGCCCGCACTCCGATTCATCATTCCATGCTGCTACGCCCGCTGGACGATGCAGAGGGGCTGACGCTGGTGCAGTTGCACGACACCACCAATGCGGTGCGGCGCGAGCGTCATTTGCGCGATAAAGAGCAGGCGCTGCGCAAGGTGCATCAGGTACTGACCGAAGAAAAACAGTTTATCGATACGGTACTCAAGACCATCAGTGCCCTGGTGGTGGTGACCGACACCCATGGCCGCATCGTCAACATCAACCGCAGTTGCGAGTTACAGACCGGCGTCAGTGAAGAAGAAGTACGCGGCCAACCGCTGAAAATGCTGCTGGGTCTCGACAGCCTCAAACACCTGCCGGATGGTCGCGGCCACCATGATGAACCCCGGCCGTTTACCTGTCGCATGAGCAATGCCGGCGGAGAGTCGATGCATGTTCGCTGGACCATAAAAGCGGTGCGCGACGGTGATCAGCTGCTTCGTTATCTGATCTATACCGGACAGGACATTACCGAGCGGGAGCGGTCTGACGCCCTGTTGCGCCTGGAACGGGAAATGCTGGAAATGGCGACCGCCGGCGAGCAGCCCGCCAACATACTGACTCATCTGTGTTTGGCACTGGAACGACAGCTGGATTGCTGCCGGGTGGCGGTGTTACAGGTGGACACGAATGAGCGGTTGCGGGTTGACCATGCTCCCGGGTTGCCGGAGTCCTTCTCGCAACGGCTGTATCAACTGCAGACCGACAGCCTGCTGCGCGTATTACGGCCGGGGTTGCAGCAGGGGCAGTTGCAGGTTTTTGTGGCGAAAGAGCCCGGTACCCATTGGCAATCCTGGCTGACGCTGGCACGGGATTATGAGATGAACGGCTGCTGGTTAATGCCGATTCAGCTCAGCACCCAAATGTCGCAGAGTCTGTTGGCGGTGTTTCCTCGTCATAAAAGCCATCCCGGCTTGCATGAGCAGATGGTGATTCAGCGCATTTCACATTTAACGGCACTGATTCTGGAACGACAGCAACAGCAGGAACAGATTCAGTATCTGGCGTTGCACGACTCCCTGACCGGCCTGGCCAATCGTAGCCTGCTCAATGAACAGCTGATGCGCAGCATTCATCGGGCCCGGCGTGAGCAACAGTCTTTTGCCCTGTTGTTTATCGATTTGGACGGCTTCAAGATGTTGAACGACACCCACGGCCACGACGCCGGCGATGCCTTGCTGACGGCGCTGGGCCAGCGGCTGATAAACCGGTTTCGCGCCACCGATTGCTGCGCCCGTATCGGCGGCGACGAGTTTGTGATCCTGCTTGATTCGGTTAACGATGAGAAGGTGACCCGGGATATTGCCGAGTCGATACTGGCGCTGTTGTCTGCGCCCTTATCCTGGGGAGAGCATCAACTGCAGGTGTCGGCCTCTATCGGCATTGCGGTGTATCCACAAGACGGTGACAGTGCCGACGAGCTGTTGAGCCGCGCCGATAATGCCATGTACGGTGCCAAGACCGGGGGCAAAGGGCGTGTCTGCCGGTTAGCCGATGAAGCCAGGAACGAATGCCCATAGCGGCAGTCGTGTTGAGCGAGCGCAGGTGCTGACCGGAATGAATACGTGAACCGGTTGCGACCATAAACGAAAAAGGCCCCGCACTGCGGGGCCTTTTGCTACCTGATGGAATAATCAGATAATGGCGGCGATGGCGTCACACAGGGCGTCGATGTTCGACTTGGTGATACCGGCCACGCTGATACGGCCGGAGCCGACGATGTAAATGCCGAATTCGTCTTTCAGGCGGGCCACCTGATCCTTGTTCAGACCGGAGAACGAGAACATGCCGTTCTGGCGGGCGATAAAGCTGAAGTCTTTATTCACGCCGCGGCTGGACAGCTTCTCCACGAACAGGGTGCGCATTTCCTGAATGCGGTCACGCATTTCGGCCAGCTCCGCCAGCCAGTCCTGATACAGCTCGGGATCGTTGGCCACAATGGCGACCACGTTGGCACCATGAGACGGCGGGTTGGAGTAGTTGGCGCGAATAATGCCTTTCACCTGGCTGAACGAGGTGTTGGCGGTATCGGCGTCTTTGGCAACCAGGGTGAAGGCACCCACGCGCTCGTTGTACAGACCGAAGTTCTTGGAGAAAGAGCTGGCAATCATCAGCTCGACATTGTGCTCGGCAAAGACCCGCAGGCCGAAGGCGTCTTCTTCGATGCCCTTGGCAAAGCCCTGGTAGGCGAAGTCGAACAGCGGCAGCCAGCCTTTTTCGGCAGACAACTTGGCCAGTTGTTCCCACTGCTCGGCGGTGGGATCGATACCGGTCGGGTTGTGGCAGCAGCCGTGCAGCAGCACCACATCACCGGCCTTGGCATGGGCCAGATCGGCCAGCATGGCGTCAAAGTCCAGATCTTTGGCGTCGGCGTTGTAGTAACCGTACTCTTTCACTTCCAGGCCGGCGGCGGTAAACACGGCTCTGTGGTTGGCCCAGGTGGGGTTGGAGATCCAGATGGTGTTGGTGTCGAGCTGACGAGCGATAAACTCACCGGCGATGCGCAGGGCACCGGTGCCACCGGGGGCCTGGGCGGTGCGGGCACGCTGGCTGGCAATAATGGAAGAGTCGGCGCCAAACAGCAGTTGTTGCACAACCTTACCGTAGGCCTCGACGCCTTCTATGCTGAGATAGTTTTTGGTGGTTTGCTCTTGCACCAGGCGGGCTTCGGCTTTTTTAACGCAGCGCAGTACCGGAGTCTGGCCGGCTTCGTCTTTGTAGATGCCCACGCCCAGGTTGATTTTGTCGGTACGGGGATCTTTGCGGAAAGCATCGGTCAGGCCCAGGATGGGGTCGGCCGGTGCAGCAGTGACCTTCTCAAACATAGTCTTGTTAAATCCTTGTAGTAAAGAGTGTCTTTCGGGTCGCAGATCGCGACAGCCCCTAGTTATAACACTTGCGGCCCCATTAAAAAACGGCTTTCAGTGCCGGATCTGCCCCGATCCTCTTATCTATGGGGTGAGCCCGCAGCCGGTAACGCCAGCAACGAGTGACCACAAGGGCAATGGAAGCGCAAGATCCGATACATGGCGTTAATGCATCTTGTCTTGTTGCCGCAGGCGCCGTTTCAGCCTGCGCTATGTTCGGTTTTTGATATTGATGCCCGCTACCCGATCACCTTTATGGCTCACTCTTCTCCGGCCGGTAGGGGTAGATATGCAGCCGGGGGATCAGCGGCTCGTCGGTGATGCGGGCGGCCCGTCGCTTGCGGGTGGTGGCGGGCGGATAGTTACCGAGCGCGGTGATGGCCGGCGGCTCGTCCTGACACAGCAACAGCGGCAGGTGCGCCTTGACCTGTTGCTGGCGCGGGGTGATGTCTTCACGCCAGCGCACATTGACCATGGGGTGAGTCTTGACCGGTCGGCGCAGGCGCAGCTCGACCCCCGGCGGCAGCCGCTTTACGTCGTAGATTTCCCGATCCACACACTGTATCCAGGTCTGGGCATCGGTGAGCGGGGGCGGCGACAGCCGGGCGTCGGTGAGTTGCTTGACCAGTTTGTCCTTGTCGATTTTCTGGATGATCTGCTTGTTGGCCCAGGTAAAGCCGAGCCGGGACACCGGGTGTGGCAACAGCACCAGCTGGCGGTAAACCTGCAGGGTAATGAGGCCGGGCAGGGTGTCGTGCACCAGGGCAAACTTTTGATCGCGGCCCTCGGTTTCCTGCACCCGGGCCTTGAACTCGGTCTTGAGCCGGTTGATGGCGTCGGTCACTTCCGCAAGTGGGGGCTTGAGGGCTGCAGGCAGCACCAGATAGCCGGGCAGGCGAAAACTGGCCTTGGCCGAACAGCCGGGCCGAATATACCACTGGCGATAACCGTCCAGCGTGGCCGCGATGGCGGCCGCCCCATCGAGCCGGGACACCTCTATGTGCGTGACCGGCTCGTGCTCGTCGCCGCTGGCCACCTCGGGCAGGGGAAAGCAGCAGGCATTGACCGGCGCCGTGGCGGCTGCCTGGGTAATGAGATCGGCCAGTGCCGCCATGGCCGTTTCGAGTTCACTAAAGGTATGACGCAACCGGGCTGCCGGAGTAAACATAACATTATGCCAACATACAAATGATGAATCTGAATGTAGCAGTCGGCAAAGCCCGGCGCAACAGTCCGGCTTTGCAGGGCCCACTTCGGGCGAGATACTTTTACCCTTGAAGGTTTTGTTCTTCATATTAAGTGAGGTTTAAAAGGGGGATATTGATTAACTTTACATAATGCCGGACTTCACGAAGTTCAGCGTTCCGGTAGCCGCCACTTCAGTTGGCGGGCCTTTCGGAGCAAGGCAACAAAACCAAACCAGGGCGCCATGCCTGAACATGACGGTGTACCTGCAGAATCGCGCCGCATAAATGGGCGCCTTTCGGAGCTTAGGTATCGTTGTTTTTCGTAGGGTCGACTTATTTTAGGTAAGAGTATTCGACCAAGAGGGCAAAAGTGATCCTGCATAGGCGTTTTGTGCCTGCGGGTCATTTTTATATAGGTCTCAATTGAAATAATCTGCCAGTGCGTCAAAATAAGACGCAAAATTACAGAGTTGCAACCGGGATGATCGCCTGCACGGTCCGGCGGTAGCGTGGGCGCTGTTCAAAGCGATGGATTAATGTGGTTGATTTTTATTCGGGCTGATAAGGAAATCGAGTGGGCTGTGGGTGCCGGCAAAGTGCTGACAGCGCCGTCATTAAAGCCGATGTCTTGCACTCGAAGGCGCAGGCACTCGGTGATTCTGAGGCCGCTGCCATAGAGCAAAGAGAAAATCAGTTGGTTGCGTTCATCCAGTTGTTTGAAGATTAACGCCACTTCAGCCTGGGTAAGCACCACAGGAAGGCTGCGGTATTGAGGGGCACGATGAAAATCCAGCTCGCCCAGTTCGATGTTCAATACCTTGTGATACATGAATGCCAGGGCATTGAGGGCGGTTTTCTGCGTGTTGACGGCAACTTGACAATCGGCAGCCAGCCAGGTGAGGAAACTGCGCACCTCCGGCCCACCCATGTCGGCCGGATGACGAAGTTGATGAAATCGAATAAACCGTTTGATCCAGTGCAGGTAGGTTTTTTCGGTTCTCATGCTGTAGCCACCCAGGCGCAGCTCCCGGCGAATGCGATTCAAAAAAGGACTGGCAGCCATAGCAGCTCCTTTTTGTTGGTGGCTGTATGTATGTACAGTATATTGCAAGCTGTGAAGTTTGCATGCGCGTTATCAACAAAGCTTGCGCGTGTACAGCAGCCAGATGCAGAAAAAGGTAGTAAATTGATGATGTTAGAATCTGATAATGTGGATAACGCGCAAAGTAGTGTAGATATCGAGCATGCTCGTTTTTAACACTGAATTATTGCCCTGAAAGAGAAAAATAATAGTATAATCATAAACTTATAGATTTTATTTGACGCATACACTGGAACATATATGCGCATGCTCACTATTAAAATGTTAGAGCGCCAAGCGAAGCTTGGTGCGTCTTGCGAGGTGAAAGTCCTCGTCCGGTAAAGTCTAACCAGCAGCCGGTATCGAGTGTTGCGCCTGAGGTGGAGTATGGGGATCGCGTATACCTTCCAGTCGACCAGAAATGGTCGACAACCAAACGAACTAATCAGGTGAAGCGTACACAGAGCACTGTATAGGCCACAGGGAATGACCGCATTTCTGAAGCGCTGGTATCGCCCCGAAAATAAATTTCCGACTGGCGAGGTGTGTAGCATTACTGAAGCCAGCACGATGCCCTCGTTAAGGTAAGAAGGCAAAGAGTCGGCGGGGTTTTCAAGCCGTGGCATGTACAGAGAGACGTATCAGGAACTTGGGAGGCCCAGGCAGGCTCCTGAAGGAGCAGGTAGGGATGTCTAGTCGAAAGACGAAACGAACGATGGCCGTCTGGGAGTCGGATCAGCTCATAGTAGTCATCAATGACGAAGGGGCTGACAGTTATATCAGTGAGAAGCAGACACATGCTCTGAACAAAGTAGGGTCGGATCCCGCATGACAACCGAACTTCTCGCTATCGCATGTAAAGCACAGTCACACCCCAAACACCGCTTTCAGAACCTGTACAGGCTATTGGATAAACGCCTGCTGGCTGCAAGCTGGGGGAAATTGAACAAAGCGTCAGCCCCTGGTATCGACGGAGTAACCGCAGATACTTATAAGCTGGAGCTAAACCACCACCTGACCACGCTACATCATTGCTTGGCGAACAAATCTTACCGAGCATCAGCAGTCAAACGGGTACATATTCCTAAAAGTAATGGGAAGATGCGCCCTCTGGGGCTGCCGGTACTGGAAGATAAACTCGTCCAACAATCGGTATCGAGCCTACTGCAAAGCATTTGGGAAGTTGACTTCCTGCCATGCAGTTATGGCTACCGACCACGTAAGAGTGCTCACGATGCGTTAGAGCGAATCCGCTCCGGCTTCCAGCAAGGTAATTTTGGCTATGTGGTTGAGGCTGATATAAAAGGCTTCTTCGACAACATGGATCATAAATGGCTGGTACGGATGCTGGAACAGCGGATCGACGACAAAGCATTGATGAGTCTTTTTCCGTTAGCGAAGATTCGCCACTTCTTATGCCCTATAGGGAAATCGAAGTAGACCTCATGTTTTCGGAAAATCATTGTGATCCCACATGCCTATTGGGAATACTTTTGAGTAGCTGTATTGAAGTATTCGGCAGGGCAGAATATTTGCCCCGGTTTTTGAATCAATATGCCACGGTCGATGGCATCGTTGCTTCTAGGTACGGCACGCTGGGTCGCTTTCCTCGGTCATTTGCGAATAGCATTCTACAGGCACTGAAAGAACAGCCAATCCGAGTAAATCCGCTTGAGGTTAGCGTTCCCAAACGGTGGACTGGAACAGAGTTTATGGCCTATCCCCCGCTAAAAGCGCTCGAATTGGGAGCTTCTTACGTTATTGGAGAAAGCTTCAGTGCAGAGCGCGCATAACCAGGCCAAGCACGGCGACGGCTTTTCCGCTGCGGCTTCGCCTCCACTACAAAGCCGCGCATGTTGGCGGCGTTAGCTTTATAGATGGAAAACTGAATCGTGATGGATATTTTAATTAACATACTTCTTAGTATTCTGTCAGGAATTTATGCGGGCTTAATTGTCGCTCGTTTCGTAAAGTTTGAAGAAATAAGAACCCAAGTTAAAAGGGTTGTTCAGGACATTGATTTTATGAATGAGGGGCCAAATGGTGAGCTTGTAATGATAAATGAACCAAGAATTCGCGATTTGCATTATTGCTACTCAGAGCTGCTATATCTTAAGCACAAAAATTCGGCTGATGTTGTCGGAAGCTTAATTACAGCGATCAGTAGCACGAAAATAGCACCTGGCCAAGTAACAGGAGATATTGGTGATTTTTATATGGTATGGCAAAGCATGGTTAGAAAAATGGTTCCTAATATCAGAGTGTTATTGAGCCCAAAGCCTAGGTTTTAGGCGATAAAGCTAACAAATAAGGATAAGTGTCGCGCAGCCGACACTTCATCCGGGTGTTGAACAAGCCCGAAGCTGCCTTTATTAAGTAAATTGCTCGGTTGAGCATGGGGTGGGCGGTGAGGCCGCTATTTTCTGCAGGCATAGCTGGCCGCTAAGCGATTAGAAGACTAATA
>NZ_BAABDS010000051.1:0-142623 GCF_039539745.1 Oceanisphaera sediminis | reverse complement strand
CGTTTCACTCTCTTCAGATCCATGATGCACTTACTATCGGCAGGATTTTACAATGATTGAGAACGCCCCCTAGACCCCCGCCTTCGCGAGGGTGACGATATCCCGCCTTCGCGAGGTGACGATACCCCCGCTTTCGCGAGGGTGACGATAAAGAAGCTTTTAATGAGGGAGGGGGGGCGAATTCAGGGCTGCTGGCAAAAGGCCGTCACCAGAGCCAGCAGCGCCGGATAGACGTCGCTGGCGGTGCCGGTGTGGTTAGCGCGACGGCTCAGCTCGGGCAGCCAGCCGGCCAGCTCCTGGTGTACGAACAGCTTGAGGTCGGCTTCGGCCTCGGGCGAAGGCGCAAGTGCCAGGCGGCGATAGCCTTCGGCCAGATAATCCAGCATCACCGCCAGGTGATCCGGCGGCTCTTTGAAGTCGCCATCCACCGCATAACCCGCCGCCGCCAGCCGCTGCTGCATGCGCTGGGCGGCAGGGCCATTGAAGGTGCCCTTGTCCTGATACAGCGAGGCATAAGGCGCAGGGCTGTGGCGAGCGTCGCTCAGAAACAGGCCGGCGAAGTCGGCGGCCAGCTCCAGCCTGGGGTGTTCCAGCAATGCCAGGGTATTGATGGCCTGACGCAGTCGTTTGGCCGGTTCGGACAGCGCCGGCTGCAGGGCCAGTTCATCCAGCAGGGGGTTGGCGTCGCCGGCCTGGTAGGCTTGCAGCTCGGCCTCGTTCAGCTCTTTCGACAGCAGGGTGGCAAACCACTGGCACAGCAACGCCTGCTGCTGCCAGTATTCGGTTGCCGAGAGGGGCAGGCTGTCGCCTGCCGCGGTGTTGTGTGTCATCAAATTTCCACCATGTCAGGACCACCAAAGGACGTCACCGCCGGCACTGTGCCGGTGAATTTCTCGATTTCCACCAGACAGGTGTTGGCGCTGGGGGCCTGGGCCAGTCTGGAGGTGCCCACATCCAGGGTCAGGGTGTTGGGATCGCCATAGGTGTCGAGCGCGCCGATACCGGCATCGGTCGGGCCGTACCAGGCGCCTTCGTGAATACGGATCACCCCGGACGGAAAACGATCCGACACCCGGGCGCCGGCCAGCAGCTGGCCCCGGCCATTGAATACCCGCACCAGATCGCCGTCACTGATGCCGCGCGCCTCGGCGTCGGCGGGGCTCAGGTAGACCGGCTCCCGGCCCTGTACCGCATAGGTGGCGCGATATTCGTCGGACTCGCACATCTGGGAATGCAGTCGTTGATCCGGGTGCACCGATTGCAGCCACAGCGGGTACTGGTCCGAGCCCGGACCACCATGAGAACGCTCGGTCTTTTCCATCCATATCGGGTGGGACTTGCAGTCTTCGTAGCCGTAGTTGCCGATCTTGCGGCTGCTGATCTCGATAAAGCCGGAGGGCGTGCCCACGGCGTTGACTTCCGGGTCTTCCCGAAAATCCGCATGGCGCACCCAGGTGCTGCCTTCGCCGAAGTCCACGTAGCCCTGTTCCCAGAACTCGTCGAACTCGGGCATGGGGTAGCTGCCGTCGTTGGCGGCCTTGCATTCGTTGTACAGCTGGGCCAGCCACTGGCGCTCGTCCTTGCCTTGAGTGTATTCCTCATGGCGGCCGAAACGGCGGCACAGACCGGTGAAAATATCGAAGTCGCTGCGGGAATGGAACAGCGGGTCCACCAGCTTGTGCATGGCCAGCAGGCCACGCTTGGCGTAGGAGCCATAGATGTCGATGTCGTTGCGCTCGAACTGGGTACAGGCCGGCAGCACCAGATCCGAGAAGCGGCAGGTGGCGTTCCAGGAGTAATCGATGGTGACCACGGTTTCCAGTTTGCGGAACGCCTGCTTCATGCGGTTGTGATCCTGGTGATGGTGCCAGGGGTTACAGCCACTGAAGATACACATTTTCACATCGGGGAAGGTGACGTCACCGCCGTTGTACTGGATTTTGCCGCCCGGCTCGAGCAAACAGTCGATCCAGCGAGCCACCGGAATGATGCGGCTGGCGCCCTTGAAGTCGTTGTTGTCGTGCAACGGTTTCTTGCCCGGATCCAGGTTGCGGGGAAAGCCGCCCGGGGCGCTGGCGCCGGTGGCCGGTACGCCGATGGAGCTGTAGTGGTGGGCATAGCTGATGCCGCCGCCGGGCAGGCCAATCTGGCCCAGCATGGCCGCTATTACGGCACCGGCCCAGTAAGGCTGCTCGCCATGCTGCTGGCGCTGAATGGCCCAGCCAAACATCAGCTGGGTGCGATCACTCGCCAGCTGGCGGGCGAATTCGCGAATGCGGTCGGCCTCGATGCCGCAGATGGCCGCCGCCCATTCGGGGGTTCTTTCCACCTTGTCTTCGGTCTTGCCCAGCACATAGTCGATAAAGGGCTCGAAACCCAGGGTGTAGGTACCGAGGAAGCTTTTATCGTACAGTTCTTCCTTGTACAGGGTATGGGCGATGGCCAGCATGAAGGCCACGTCGCTCTGGGGGTTGATATAGAGCTGCTCGCAGCCCAGGTAGGCCTGGGTCTTGGTTTGTACCGGATCGACGCTGACCACCTTGATGCTGCCGTCGGCGATTTTGGCTTTGAGCTGTTCCAGGTAGCCGTAGGACTGGTGGGTTTCGCAGTTCCAGCCGACCTGCAGGTTCTTGAACGGATCGTTGGCCCACAGCACCAGGGTCTTGGTGTGCTCCAGGATCAGCGGCCAGGAGGTGCCCTGATCGTACACCTCGGTAGAGCCCAGCACATAGGGCATGATCACCTGGCCGGCACCGGTGGAGTAGTCGCCGACCTTGCTGACGAAGTTGCCGTGCAGGTTGACCCCCCGCTGCATGTGACTGCCGCAACTGTGGAACTGGCCGGTCTGGCGCCAGCCGGTGGCGCCGGCATACAGCGCCCAGGGGCCGTATTGAGTTTGAGTGCGTTCCAGCTCTTCATGGAACAGATCCAGCGCCTCGTCCCAGGTCAGGCGCACAAAGCGGTTGTCGCCTCTTTGAGTGCGATCGCTGTTCTCGCGGTTTTTCAGCCAGTCAAGCCGCGCCATGGGGTAACGGATACGGGAAGGGTTGTAAATCAGCCCCTTGATACCGTTCAGCATGTCGGTGGGGTGCTTGTCGAGCTCAAAGGCCTTGACCTCGCTGACCACGCCGCCCTTCACCAGTGCCTTGAAGGCGCCCCAGTGAGAGCCGGCCATCTTCCAGCTGCCCTCGGCGGTCACCGCCGCTTCGGCGGTGCGCACCAGCAGGCTTTGACCGATCAGGGCGGCGGCCGAGCTGGCGGCCAGTCCCTTGAGAAAATGTCTGCGTGAAATTGCCATATTCTTTGCCTCGTCAACTCGTGATCAGTGTGCGCCGTCGGAATAGTCGGACGAATGTTTCTGCAGGTACTTGAGCACCAGCGCCTGGGTATCGGCATCCATGTTGGTGAAGCCGACCATACCGGCAAACATGCCCGGCCAGGTATTGGCGTCAAAGTGTGCTTCGGCCGGTTGGGAGTGACACACGCTGCAAGCGCTGCGATAGGTATCCCGGGCATAGCCCCAGATGTCTTCGGCTTCCGGCAGCAGGGCGCCGGGCTGGGTCCACAGGGCCACTTCTACCTGTTCCCAGGGCAGGCCGGTCATCTCGTCGACCCTGGCTTCACTGACTAACTGCACCAGACTTTCGTCCTGGGCTATTTCTTTTTCCAGTACCAGGCTGGTGATGTTCATGCCGAAGTCTTCATACAGCACCCGGCCAAAACCACGGGTCTTGCGCCAGGCTGGTACCAGCAGCTTGACGCTGTCGCCGTTTTCTTCCAGCAGTTTGACCGGGCTGGCCGCTTCCAGCTCACCGGCTTCCTGGGTCAGTTCGGGATCCAGATACAGGGTGACCGCCTTCACGGTGTAGTAGCTGCCGCCTTCATCCGGGCTCAGCCCCTGGGCACGCTGTTCCAGCTGGTCGAGCGCCGGATCCTTGAAGGTCATCTGCTCCGGCAGCTGGTGGGCAATGCCCTTGTGGCAATCGAGACAGCTCTGGTCGCGCTCGGCGGCGGGCTTCATGAAACGCCTGGCCTTGTCGGACATCACGTCCCAGTTCATGCTGTTGTAATCGTGACAGTTACGGCATTCCAGCGAGCCGTTGGCCGAGAAACGGGCCCATTCGTGCTGGGCCAGTTCCAGCCGTTTATCGAGGAACTTTTCCCGGGTGTCGATGGTGCCGAACACCTTGCCCCAGACTTCCTTGCTGGCCTGCATCTTGCGGGCAATCTTGTTGGTCCAGTTGTGCGGCACATGGCAGTCGGGGCAGGTTGCGCGTACGCCGGAGCGGTTGGACCAGTGAATGGTTTCCTGCAGCTCCTGATAGACGTTGTTCTCCATTTCATGACAGCCGATACAGAATTCTTCGGTATTGGTGACTTCCAGCGCGGTGTTGAAACCGCCCCAGAAAATGACGCCGGCCACAAAGCCGCCCAGGGTCAGCACGCCCAGGCTGATATGCACCGGGGGGCGCTTGAGGGTATTCCAGATTTTTTTCAATAAGGTCAGCATGGCGATTCTCGCGTCAGGGTCGAAGGGACATTGGGATCAGGCACCGTGCCCGGGTGGACCGAAAAAGATCTGCAGCATCCAGACAATAAAGCCGTACCCGCCCACCGTCATCACGCTGAGCAGGGGGAAGAAAACCGCGGTAATCAACAGAAAAGTCAGCCATTCCCGACGACGGGAGTGGGCTGGAGTGGAAGGAGTCTTGTTCATGGTGATGTCCCTTGACGTTCCGGAGCCGGTGTTCCGCTCGTGAGCGTAATACTCGAAGGTATTGCCTGTTTCGCATTAAGAACGGCATGCGATAAGCAGAGACTACAGACTAACAGCGATGACGAAAAGGATAGTTGATCGTGGTCAATATAGAGCAAGGTTGAGGGGCGTATGGGGCCGGTTTATTGGCGGTTGACGGCTGCCCTGCAGGGGCGTGTGATTGCCAAAGGGGTCTTTTACATCGATAATTTCAGGTTCTCTTATTCATACAGTAGATCCCCCTATGCTAGACAAATATTTTCACCTGAAGGAACTGGGTACCAATGTGCGCCAGGAAGTGGTGGCAGGCATTACCACCTTCCTGACCATGGCCTATATCATCTTCGTCAATCCGGCGATTCTGTCCGAGGCGGGCATGGATTATGGCGCCGTGTTCGTGGCGACCTGTCTGGCGGCAGCCATCGGCTGTTTTATCATGGGGCTGTTGGCCAACTACCCCATCGCCCTGGCACCGGGCATGGGTCTGAATGCCTTTTTCACCTACACGGTGGTGCTGACCGAAGGCTACAGCTGGCAGAGCGCCCTGGGCGCCGTGTTCTTCTCCGGCTGTATCTTCGTGCTGCTGAGCCTGTTCAAGGTGCGCGCATGGATCATCAACTCCATTCCCGGCCCGCTGAAAATCGGCATTGCCGCCGGTATCGGTCTGTTTCTGGCACTTATCGGTCTTAAAAATGCCGGTATCATCGTCGATAACCCGGCCACCCTGGTGGGGCTGGGTGATGTCACCAGCCTGCAGGTGGGCCTGGCGACCCTGGGCTTTTTCCTGATCATCGGCATGGCGGCCCGTGGCATGCGCGGCGCCGTGATGATCGGTATTCTGATCATCACCGGGCTGGGCGTGGCCTTCGGCGACATTCAGTATCAGGGCATCGTTTCCGCGCCGCCGTCCGTCATGCCGACCTTGATGCAGCTGGATATTGCCGGCGCCTTCAACATCGGCATGTTGTCGGTGATTTTTGCCTTCCTGTTCGTCGACCTGTTCGACACCTCCGGCACCCTGATCGCCGTGGCCCAGCGCGCCAAACTGCTGGATGAAAAGGGGCGGCTGCCGCGACTGGGTCGTGCGCTATTGGCCGACAGTACCGCCTCTATCGCCGGCTCGGTGCTCGGCACCTCGACCACCACCTCCTATGTGGAAAGTACCGCCGGGGTCTCGGTGGGCGGGCGCAGCGGCCTCACCGCCGTGGTCACCGGCCTGATGTTTATTGCCGCCCTGTTGTTCTCGCCGCTGGCGGGTATGGTGCCGGCCTACGCCACCGCCGGTGCCCTGGTGTATGTGGCGGTGCTGATGCTGGGCCAGCTGATTCACCTGCACTGGGATGACATTACCGAAGCGGTGCCCGCCGTGGTGGTGCTGGTGATGATGCCGTTCTCTTTTTCCATCGCCAACGGCATCGCCTTCGGCTTTATCAGCTTTGTGGCGGTCAAGCTGCTGGCCGGCCGTGCCGGTGAAGTCAGCCCCGTGGTCTGGGCACTGGCGGCCATGTTCGCATTGAAGTTTGCCTTCGGGGTGTGAAGATTTGTGAAGGGTGAGGGGTGAGGGGTGAGGCGAGCCCCACATTTGACGCTGTTTTGCTCCCTCCCCTTAACCTCGAATTTGGCAGAATAACAGCGGGGTGCAGGGCAAGGGTAGGTTTGGGGAGGGGTTTCTGTTTGAAGCCTGCGGCTTTGGTGCTTCGGTCAAAATTGACACCCCCACCCGGCCTCCCCCTGGCGATAAGCCGCGGCGATACCTGTATTTCCGCTTCCAAGGGGGAGGGGCAGTTCGGCGCCGATCTCTGAGCATGGCGCCGGTTTGCTCCCTCCCCTTTAGCGCGATACCGACAGAATAACAGCGGGGTGCAAGGCAAGGGGAGGGCGGGGTGGGGTTACGGTTTGAGGCCTGCGGTTTCTGTGCTTCGGTCAAAATTGACACCCCCACCCGGCCTCCCCCTGGCGATGAGCCGCAGCGATACCTGTTATTTCGCTGCCAGGGGGAGGAGCCTAGCGCTGCAGATGGCAAGCTAGGCGTCGAATCCAGGCTGGGTGCAACACCGCCGGTCGAATAAATTCGACCCTACGAAAAACGATACAAGGCGCCGCTTCAGCTGGCGTGTATTCACCGGTGGGGTTGCGGCAAACCACAAAAAAAGCCCTGCAGTGCAGGGCTTTTTGTTGCGCGTATTTTAATGTCCGAGAATCAGAAGTCGGCGTTGCGCGGGGTGCGGGGGAAGGGGATCACGTCCCGTACGTTACCCATGCCGGTCACGTAGGCCACCAGACGCTCGAAGCCCAGACCAAAACCGGAGTGGGGCACGGTGCCGTAACGGCGCAGATCCCGATACCAGCCGTAGTCTGCCGGATTCAGGCCCATTTCTTCCATGCGGCTGTCCAGCACTTCCAGCACTTCTTCCCGCTGGGAGCCGCCGATGATCTCGCCGATGCCCGGGGCCAGCACGTCCATGGCGGCCACGGTTTTGCCGTCCGGGTTCAGCTTCATGTAGAAAGACTTGATGTCCTTGGGATAGTTCTTCACCACTACCGGCGCCTTGAAGTGTTCTTCGGCCAGGTAGCGCTCGTGCTCGGAAGACAAATCAACGCCCCATGCCACCGGAAACTCGAACTTCTTGCCGCAGTTTTGCAGTATCTCGACCGCATCGGTGTAATCCACCTGGGCGAAGTCCTGCTCCACAAAGCTCTGCAGCCGGGTGATTGCGTCTTTATCGACACGCTGGGCGAAAAAGTCCATGTCGTCCATACGCTCGGTCAGCACGGCGTTGAACACATACTTCAGCATCTCTTCCGCCAGGCGGGCGGCATCGTCCAGATCGGCAAAGGCCAGCTCGGGCTCGACCATCCAGAACTCGGCCAGGTGACGGCTGGTGTTGGAATTTTCGGCGCGAAAGGTCGGGCCAAAGGTATAAATCTTGCTCATGGCGCAGGCGTAGGCTTCGGCGTTCAGCTGGCCGGACACGGTGAGGAAGGTTTCCTTGCCGAAAAAGTCTTCGCCGAAGTCGATATCGCCCTTGTCGGTGCGAGGCAGGTTTTGCAGATCCAGGGTGGAAACCCGGAACATCTCGCCGGCGCCTTCGCAGTCGGAGGCGGTAATCAGCGGGGTGGCGACCCAGGCGTAACCATTTTCGTGAAAGAAGCGGTGAAGGGCCTGAGCCAGGCAGTTACGCACCCGGGTAACGGCGCCCATCATGTTGGTGCGCGGGCGCAGGTGGGCGTATTCGCGCAGGTACTCGATGGAGTGGCGCTTGGCCGCCATCGGATAGGTATCGGGATCATCGACCCAACCGATAACCTTGACCTCGGTGGCCTGCAGCTCGAAGTCCTGGCCCTGACCCTGAGAGGCGGCTACGGTGCCGGTGACTTCCACCGAGCAACCGGTGGTCAGACGCACCACTTCATTCTGATAATTCGCCACGTTATTGGGTACCACGGCCTGCACCGGATTGAAGCAGCTGCCATCGTGTACTGCCAAAAACGAGATACCCGCCTTGGAGTCACGGCGAGTACGAATCCACCCTTTTACGGTCAGGGTGGTGCCAACAGGATATTTGCCCGCCAGCACATCAGTAACGGATGCGTGGGTCATGTGAAATCGCTCTCCAGCTTCAACTAAATCGGCACGAGGCCGATAGACTATAGATAAGGAAGCTAATGTTACCTCTGTAGTCTCAGGACTCAAGCAAAAGTTGAACCGGAGGGCGCCATGGCAAAACAAGGCACCGATTGGCTGGGAAAGTTGCTGGTAACCATGACCCTGGGCGGCTGGAGCCTGTATATACTGTTGCTGCTGGTGTTTCATTACGGTCGCCCCGAGCAGCAGTTCGGCTATCTGCGTTATCAGGATATTGCCGTGAGAACCGAATGGCTGATGCCGCACAGTATTTGGTTTCACATGGGTACATTTGGCATTTTGGGGCTGGCGGTGACCGCCTTTACCCTGGTGCACCTCAAGGGGCGGCGCCATCAGCAGTTTCTCAAGATTTACCTGTTGCTGCTGGTTGCCGCGGCCCTGTTCACCCTGTTGCTGTTTTATTTTTATCCGCAATAACCGGTTTTTTGTCCATACTTAAAGCCGTCACAGTCCCAGGGAGGGGTACTGATGTTGCGTTTAATGGTGCTGTTATGGGTGTTGGTGTCGCCGTTGCAAGCCGCAGAACGGATGTTGTGGCACAACGGAGATAACGAGCTGAATGAGGCCGGTCGGCAGCTGGTCGATTTGCTGGTTCCCGACCCGGCCGCCATAGCGGGGTTGTCGCCGGCCGAACGGGACGCCTGGCTCAGCCGGGAATGGCGCCGGGTGCTGGCAAACCGGGCCCGTTTTGCCCAGTATGCCCTTTCCCCCGACCACACCGAGGCCGGTTTCGAGCAGGCTTTGCGCAGCGGCGAGCTAAGCGCCTATCTGCGCCGCCAATTGCCGGACTACCCCGCCTATCTTCAGCTCAAGCAGCATTATCACGCCCTGAATGACGCCGTCGGCATGACGGCCCTGCCTCCCGGAGGTGAAGTGCGCCCCGGTGAACGGGACAGGGCCATTCCTGCATTACGCCAGCGGCTGACCGAACTGGGTTATGCCCTTGCGCCACCTCGTGGTCGCGCCGATGCGCTGGATCGCAGCCTGAGTGACATTCTCAAGAGCCTGCAACGGGCCAATGGCCTGAAGCCGAACGGCCGGCTTACCGCCGATATCCGTGCCATGCTGAATCGCTCACCGGCCGAGTTACGCAAAGAGCTGCGCCATAACCTGCGCCGCTGGCTGTTATTGCCGCCCGCCGCCCCCGAGCGGTTTGTGCTGGTGAATATTCCCGCCTATCGACTGACCCTGATCCAGCACTCCCGACCGACCCTGAGCATGAAGGTCATCGTTGGGCGGCCCGACTGGCCCACGCCCGAGCTGGGTACTCATATCAAGGCGCTCAAAGTCAATCCGGACTGGACCCCCACCGCCAACATCATTCGTGAAGACTTGTTACCGGCACAAAAGCGTGACCGGGGCTTTTTAAGCCGCAACGGTTTTGGCGTCTGGCTGCCGGGTGTAGCGGGCAAACAGGATCCGGGCACCATCAACTGGCAGCAGCCCCCGGCCGGCCTGCGGCTGGTGCAACAACCCGGGCCCGGCAATGCGCTGGGCCGCTTCAAGTTTGAAATGAACAACCCCTTCAATATTTACTTGCACGACACGCCGGACAAGCGGCTGTTCGGCGAGCAGCAAAGGGCGTTGAGCCACGGCTGTGTGCGGCTGGCCGAGCCGGGCGAACTGGTGCAAAACCTGGGCTGGTCTTTACCGGAATACAAGCAAACCCGGGTCTTGCCCACCCGCTCGCCGACCCCGGTGTTTCTGGTGTATTTCACCACCTGGGTAGAGCAGGGCCGCCTGGTCTTTGCCGAAGATATTTATCGAAAAAACGAGACAATATAAGCCATATGAGGCCTGACCAGAGTTCTACACTTTAATTTGTTATTTATATGGATGCGATTATAAGGGAGAAGAGGCGATGCTATTTAATGAAAGATTAAGCAAGGAGCTGAAAAAACTCTGGCACGACGAACAGGGCCTGACCACGGTAGAATATGCGGTAGCGGGGGCGCTGGTCGCAGCCTCATTGGTGGGGGCCTTTACTGCCCTGGGTGATGGGATTGGGGAAAATATCAATGCCATGTGCAAAGTGGTGAAAAATGACGGTGCCGATTGTTAATGAGGCGTAAGTAATGCGGCATAACAAATGTGGTTCTGTCGTTATTCCCGCACGTCCTCTCTTGTCATTCCCGCGAAGGCGGGAATCCAGAACTTGTGGCGCAGAATGGTCAGGCTGAGGGTCGCCTGCAAAGACACTGGACCCCCGCCTTCGCGAGGGTGACGATAAAGAAAAACTAGCGCCAAAATCTACCAATAAAAACGGCCGGCATGTTTGCCGGCCGTTTTTATTGCCTGGCCGTTTGTTCAATGACATAAATTCGAATGAATTCACGCCATATTATCATCAAACTATCGAAAAGTTGCATTAATAAAAACGGGCTTTTACTTTGAATAAAACCTCTCCCTTGGTTATACCTAATGTGTAAGACGAAATGATGTGAAGAGATGTGAATAGATGTGAGGAAAGAATAAAGAAGTGGGGCCGGGGATAGCTCGGAGGCGAATAACCATATAAACGGCTAGGCAAGGAGGTAACCGTATATATGAGTATTAAACAGCCATTATGGTTGTGTAAGCGGACACTGTCCCGACATGAAAGAAACGTGAACAGAAACATGAGCAGCAACATGAAAGGTTAAACGTTAAAACGAAAATCGGAATATCTCCGATTGAAAATATTCAAGATGGAACGAGGGTATTTTTATGTTTATCTTAAAAGAACTGAATCGCCTGCTGAATGATGAAGAAGGTCTGACCACGGTAGAGTATGCGGTGGCAGGAGCTTTGGTTGCATCGGCTGTAGTAGTGGCTTTTGAAAATCTTGGTGGGGCTGTCACGACAGAGATTAATGGTTTGTGTGGTGTTATTGAAAATGGCTCAAGTGGCGCGTCATGCACTTAATTTATTATCAAATTAATTAATTTAATAATTATTTAAATGTGTTTCTTAAATGAAAAGTAATGACCAATAGGGCAGTGTGGCTGCCCTATACATTCAATTGAGCATGGTGACGCTATGGAACAGCTACCCTTGTTTGTAATGCTTTCAGTCGCTTCATGGCTGGATCTGACCAGTCACAAAATTCCCAACTGGTTGACACTTCCCTTCATTCCACTGGCATTGATTTATCATGGCTTTCTCGGTGATGGCCTGGCCTTCAGCCTGAGTGGTCTGGTCTATGCCTTTATCCTGTTATTCCCGCTGTTTTTTTTCCGGCTGCTGGCCGGCGGTGATGTCAAGCTGGCGCTGGGCATCGGTGCCTTCCTCGGCTGGACCCTGTTTCTCGAATCCCTGCTCTATGGCCTGATGATAGGCCTGCCGCTGGTGCTGGTATATGCCTTTCATAAAGTCGGCTGGGATGGCTTCAAACAAAGCTTTATGCGCTATGGTTATATTCTGGGTAGCAAAAAATACCTGGCACCGGTGGAGGGCGAAATGGCCGGGTTAAAGGTGCCTTACGGTCCCGCGCTGGCGCTGGGTGCCATGCTGGCGGTGGTACTCAACAAGTACCAGATATTTACCCTGGTATCCTGAACATGACTGGACATCAAGGAGTAGGGTCGACTTATTTTAGGTAAGAGTATTCGACCGTTATTCGCCCATGATTTACCAAGGCATGAAGCGGCATGGCGATATTTTGTTGGAATTCGGTGAAATTTGGTGAAATTCGGTCGACTGAAGTCGACCCTACGGCTTACGGCTTACAGAGATAGGAGGTAACACGGATGTACCTGCCCAAACCGAAAACCCTGGCCGATACCGGCCTGTCGAAAGAGCTGTTGCTGCGCCTGACCCTGCGCCACCTGCAGGAAGAAGGTTCCCTGTCATTACCCGCCCTGAGCGATCGGCTGTGTCTGCGTGGCAGCGTGGTAGAGCCCCTGCTGCAAGAGCTGAAAATGCTGCAACAGGTGGAGGTGCGGGCCTCGGGGCGTTCCGGCGATGTTATTCGCTATGCACTCACCGCCAAGGGCCAGTATGAGGCCCAGGAGTTGAGCGGACGCGACGGTTATATAGGCCCGGCGCCGATACCATTGGAGGCATACAATAAATTGGTACTGAGCCAGGCACTGGGCGAGCGCAGCATTGGCCGCGAGCGGCTGGAGCAGGCGCTCGGTGACATGGTGATCAGCCAGGAGCTGATCAACACCCTGGGGCCGGCGCTGAACTCTCGCCGCCCGCTGCTTATTTACGGCCATGCGGGCACCGGTAAAAGCTTTTTGTGTCATCGCTTCAACAAGATGTTCGACGAAACGATTTACGTGCCGCACGCCATAGCGGTGCAGAACACCATAATACCCATATTCGATCCCCTCTATCACTGGCGGGCCGACGACCCCACGCACGACCAGGGCGAAGACATGGACGGCCGTTATGTGCCCTGCAAGCGGCCGCTGGTCATGGTGGGCGGCGAGCTCAAGCTGGATACCCTGGAGGTGCACTTCGACCGCCAGTCCCGCCAATACAGCGCGCCATTGCAGATGAAGGCCAATAACGGCGTCTTTCTGATTGACGACTTGGGAAGGCAGGGCTTTGCCGCCGACGAGCTGTTCAACCGCTGGATAGTACCGATGGAAGAGCGGCGAGATTTTCTGTCATTGCCCAATGGCCTGCACTTCGATATTCCCTTCGAGCAGATACTGGTGTTTTCCACCAACCTGGATCCGGAAACCATTGCCGACGAGGCCTTTTTACGCCGTCTGGGCTACAAAATAGAACTGGGTGCCATGTCGCCAGCATTATATAAAAACATCTGGCTGATGAACCTGGAAAAATATCAACTGATCGCCAACGAGTCATTGTTCGATTATATGGTGAACGAGCTGCATGAAAATAGCGGAAAACCACTTATCGCCTGTTACCCGCGCGATATTCTGGGTATCGCCAGAGATATCATGCATTTCAACGGCCAGGCCGGTGAGCCGCTCGATGAAAAAATACTGAAAAAAGCCTGGAGCATGTATAGCGTACACTGACTATACTTTTTTTACTGTTCAGCACAACCTGGTTAATAACGGCTGGTTAATAACAGTTGGTTGATGATGATTAATAGCTGTTTATTAATAACCGCCTGTTAATTAAAAGGGTTGCAGTAAACCTAAGGATGGGGTTATGAAAACACGAACCGTAATGCTTTTATTTTTGTCGGTCATATTCGGTCTGGGTGCCGCCTGGATGGCCAATAACTGGCTGGAACAACAAAGCGCCGCCAGTGCCCGCGAGGCCGAACGGGCGGGCAGCGAGCTGGCGCAGGTGGTGGTGGCGTCGGTGGACCTGGCCCCCGGCGTGCAGCTCGATCCCATTCATGTGCAACTCAAGCAGATTGATGCCCGCCTGGTGCCGCCCGGTTCCATTATTACCCTCGAAGAAACCCAGGGCATGGTGACCAAAAACAACCTTTATAAAGGCGACGTGTTGCGCAAGGAGCGACTCACGCCCATCGGGCAGGGTAGCACCCTGTCGGTGTTGCTGGAGCCGGGCATGCGGGCGGTTACGGTAAGGGTGAACGACGTTATCGGGGTGGCGGGTTTTCTGTTGCCCGGCAACAGAGTCGACATTCTGTTTACCGAGGGTGACATGACCCGCACCGTGCTGAAAAACCTCAAGGTACTGGCGGTGGATCAAACCCAGCATACCGATGAAAATCGCCCCAAGCTGGTGCGCGCCGTTACCCTGGAAGTGGATCCCGAGCAGGCCGAGAAACTGGTCAACGCCAGCTCCAACGGTCGTATTCAGCTGGCGCTACGTAATCCCAACGACGAACAGGATCTGAATGACATAGTAGCCGCGCTCTCGCCGGAGTCTGCTTCTCCGGTAGCGGCAGAGCCGGCGGCACCTAAGCCCAGGGCTCGCCCTCGCCAATCGTCGGTTGATCTGATCAAGGGTACCAGTCAGCAGCAGGTGCCGGTAAAAAGCTGAATACCAACAAAAAAACAAGGTTCACATGGAGGTGACACTATGAAAACACTGCTTAACGCTATGTTAGCAGCACTGCTGCTGTCGCCCGGCCTGCTATGGGCCGGGGGCAGCCTGCAGCAGGCAGGGAATGAAGTGCAGTTACCCATTCACAAATCCCGTTCGTTAATGCTGGATAGACCCGCCAGCCGGGTATCGGTGGGTAACCCCGCCATTGCCGATGTACTGGTATTGCAGGATCGCGAGCTGTATCTGGTGGGCAAGTCGCTCGGCCATACCAACCTGATGGTATGGGACATGAACGATGGCCTGATGCAGGTATACGACATCGAGGTCAGCCACGATTTGCAGGGGCTGAAAGAACGGCTCTATCGTTTTTTGCCCAACGAGCCGATTCAGGTGCATACCTCCCAGGGTCAGCTGGTCATGAGTGGCGAAGTGTCGGACTTGAACCGGCTGAACGCCGCTTATGAACTGGGCCGGGGTTATGTGGTGGCCGCCGAAGGAGGCGTGGCCCGATCCGAGGTGATGAACATGATGAGCGTGGGTGGCGGCCAGCAGGTGATGCTGGAGGTGACCGTGGCCGAGGTAGCGCGAGATACCTCGCGCAGCTGGGAGTCGGCGTTCGAGCTGCTTGAAAGCTCCGGTAACTGGGGTTTTTCGTTATTGCGTGACAGCGTGGGCCAGTTGGCCAGCTTTGGTAGCAACACCCTGGTAGGCCAGTTTGCCAGCGCCGACACCGTGTTTAACGTGGCGCTGGATCTGGCCAAAACCCGCGGCCTGGCCCGGGTGCTGGCCGAGCCGCGCATCACCGCCATCAGCGGTCAGTCGGCCGAGTTTCTGTCCGGTGGCGAGTTCCCGGTACCGGTTCCTACCGAAGACGGGGTAGCGGTGGAGTTCAAGGAATTCGGTGTCGGGCTCAAGTTTACGCCTGTGGTGCTGAGCAGCGGCAAAATCAACCTCAATCTCAATGTGTCGGTCAGCGAGCCGGTAGTGGCCAACCAGGCTAATGTGCCCCTGTTCGGGGATATAACCGCCCTCAGCAAGCGCAGTGCCGGCACCACGGTTGAACTGGGCGATGGTCAGACCATCAGCATCGCCGGCCTGCTCAGCGAAAACAGTCGCGAGTCGGTCAGGCAGCTGCCCTTCGCCGGTGACATTCCGGTACTCGGCAATCTGTTTACCAGCCGCAGTTTCACCAAGGGCGAGTCCGAACTGGTGATCATGGTAACGCCCCGCCTGGTACGGCCGTTCGACAAACAGCAGGTCAGCCTGCCGACCGATGGTTTTATCGAACCTACCGATATCGAGTTTTACCTGCTGGGTAAAATGTCGTTGCGCAACCGGGCCGACGATCAAACGCCGATGGTGCAGTCGCAGGGTAATACCGGCATGAGCCAGGCGGTAGCCGAAGGTGGCATGGAGCAAACCTATGGTCAGTCGCTTTAGTAGAAGATATGGCAGGCATGACCAGCCGGTACAGACAAGGAGACACACAATGAAACGGATACTACTGATCATGCTGGCCACCGGTGCCGTTACCGGTTGTGCAGGCGAACGATATTACGATTTTGCCATGGGCAACGACGTTCAGGAGCTGGACGAGCTGCAGATTATGGACCCCGAAGCAGGCCTGCGTAACGACGGCAAAATTGCCGCCCTTACCCTGAATGGCGAATACGGGGTATCGCTGCACGACAAATACGTGAAAGGGGCAGAAGCCCCCGGTGAGGGTAAAACCCAGGTAACCCTTAACTTCGGCGATTAACTTTCGGCGATAATAAGCAGGAGAAACATGATGAAAGCGTTATCGCACCGCAAGCAACAGAAAGGCGCCGTGCTCGTCCTGGTGACGATAGCGCTCTTTACGCTGCTCGGCTTCACCGCCCTGGCCCTGGATGGCGGCTATTTGCTACTGAACAAGACCCGGGTACAGGATGCGGTGGACTCGGCCGCCTTGAGTGGGGCCAAGACTCTGACCAAAAAGCCAGCCGATGGCAATACCCATGATGATGCAAGAGATGCAGTTTTAAATACCCTACAGACGGTATTTGCCGGTGATGGCTTCAGCCAGGTCAATATCGACACCAATAACCTGGCAGCGGCGGTGACGGTACAATTTTCCGAAGAGGTAGTTCCCTTTATTTCTACTACTGATGAAGCTGCCAGATTTATCCGTGTCAGGCTCGATACAGTGCCTGTCACCCAATTTTTTTCCCAACTTCTGGTTGATTCTTGGCAGGTGAGTTCATCGGCGGTTGCGGGCCCCGAGGTCGGTTCCAATACAGAAGACAACAAAGTCATTCCCTTGTTACTTTGTGCCAAAGATCCGGATGATATAGAGGGAGATGGTAGTTTTGGTTTTAATGAGTCGACTGAAACGGAGCAGGGTGATGTTATCGTGATTAAAACCAACCATCATAAAAAAGCCCCGGTGGGTGGCGGTAACTTTCTGGGGCTGGCGCTGGAAGGAACGGGCGCCAATGTATTTCGTAATGCGCTAGCCGGAGACTTGACGGATAAATCTATTGTTGTTGTGGGTCAGGATGTAACTACCGAACCGGGTAATATGACAGGGCCGGCCTTGGGGCTGAATACCCGTCTGAACGAGTTTAATTCGCCCCTTTCTGCTCCCGACGAACAACCAACTATGGCTGGTTCAGAGGCATTTTATCCTGACTGTAAACAGCCAGCTCCTGACTCCCTTACCTTTGATAATGAAGACTTTGGTTTTGGTGATCCAGGTCTTCCAGGCTCAGGAAATGTCAGCCTTCAGGATGGTGATGCCGATGGGGATGGGATTAATGAAAAAGAGCACTTGCAGAGCTATCCGGAATATTTTTCAGGAACTGATACGGTGGATATTAACTCTTCAACAGACGGGAAATGTATTGATGACCGGCGTATCGTCAAGGTGCCAGTAGGAAACTGTGATCCTGGTTGCAACGGCCGTTGTGACATACCCGTAGTTGGTGTGGCCTGCATGTTTCTCAATCAGAAGGTAACGGGTAATGGCAGTAGCCAGTATATTGTTGCCGAAAAAATAGCAGGCTGTGGCTTGGGTGGCAGCAATCCGGGTGCAAGCAACTCGTTCAAGCTGGTCTTGTATAAAGACTCGAATAATGGTGACTCCTGATGAACAGATATAATTTTAAACTCCCCAGGCACCAACAAGGCTTGGCCGCAGTAGAGGCAACCATTGTCTTACCCATCATACTTTTGATGATGCTGGCTATTGGAGAGTTTGGCCGTATGTTGTATCAATATAACAGCCTGACCAAGGTCGTAAGAGCCGGATCCCATATTGTCCTTGATTCTGATAATTATGCAGATATAACTGCTCGCAATGAGAGAGAGGATAAGATTAAAAATTTGATACTCTATGGTTCAGAGACTGGGAGTAGCCAACCAGTTTTGCCCGGTCTGGCTGCGGATGATATCAGCTTTACCTATATTGAGTTGCCGATTGATAGTGGGGATTTTTACTATCAGGTGAGAGTCGATTACGACTGGACTCCGGTATTTGGCAGTACCTTTAATACTTTTTTTGGTAATAGTTTATCCCTGAGTTTTCCGCTAAAAACAAGTATCACAGTGAGGGAGCTGTAATGAGAAAATATTCCCGTAGCCTCACGGGGTACAAGACCCACCGGCAGCAGGGTACTACGACTGTGGAATTTGCCATTGTCGGCTCCGTGGTTTTTTTGGTGTTGTTTGCGGTGATGGAAGTGGGCCGACTTATGTATACCTGGAGTGTGTTGAACGAGGTCTCGCGTCGGGCAGCCCGGCTGGCTACTGTCTGCCGGGTGCAGGAAGTGCAGGACGGCACTGTGACAAATGCCGTTGTCAATCAGCTGGCGGGAACGTTACCCGGCTTCATACCAGAGAATCTGAATTTCGATTACTTTGACGGTACCAGTACAACAGCACTAGCTAAACCGGAAAGTGATGATTTCGATAAAATCCGCTATGTGCGCAGCAAGATAGTTAACTACCAATATCAGATGATTTTGCCGCTGACCGTCGACTTGTCCATGTTGGCACCGGATTTTTCATCCACCCTGAGGGCCGAGAGTCTAGGCAAAACCCGGCAGGGCGATGCGATTTGTGATGATACCGGAGGAGTCAGCCTATGACAGACGCCAAAATTGTAGAACTGGAAAGCATTTCATCACCTCGTCAGCCGCTGGCCTGTCCGTTGCAGGTCAACGTGATGGATCCGGACGGTCGTTTATGGACTAAACTGCAAAGCCAGCTTCAGTCCAGCCAGTTGCAGCTGCGCCGTTTATCCGAGCAGGATCCTCTGCCCAGGCCGGGGCGTCAGCTGTTGCTGCTGGTGGATCACCCCATGATCGGCGCCGTGTACGATGAACTGGAACGCCGGCAGGCGCCGACGCTGCCATTGATCGTGGTGGGCGATCCGGGTCACACGGCGTTGATGCGCCGGTCCATGCGGCTGGGGGCAGTCGACTTCTTGCCCTTCGACTATCAGCCGGCCGAGCTGTGGTCGGCCCTGACCCGGGTGGCCGACCAGCAGGCGGCTAGTGCCACGCTGGCACCGGTGACCGTGGTGGTCAACGGCAAACCCGGATCCGGCGCCAGCTTTATTTGTGCCAACCTGGGGTATGCGCTTGGTCGGCGCCATGACGACGACAAGACACTGCTGGTGGATGCCAACCTGCATTACGGCTCGCTGGCGGATTACCTGAATGTCAAAGACAAGCAGGGCAGCCTGGCCGGCGGCATGGAAAGAGCCACCGAAATGGATGCCATGGCCCTGTCGGGCATGGTCAGTCCGGCCCGTGAGCGGCTGGATGTGCTGCCGTCGGCACCGGTTGCACTGGCGGAACAACTGCAGCCCACGGCAAAAAACTGCTCGCAGCTGATGTACCTGTTGCGTAGCCAGTATCAGCAGGTGGTGGTGGACTTGTCCCGCGGACCCGAAAGCTGGAATGTGCCCATGCTGGAATGTGCCGACCATGTGCTGGTGGTGATGCAGCAGTCTTTGTCGGCCCTGCGTGAAACCCTGTATCTGCTGAAACGGTTACGACACGAACTGGGTATACCGAAAAACCGGATTATTTTGCTGATAAACCGTTACGACAAGAGAAAGGACCTATCTTTAAAGAAAATAGAGCAGACCACAGAGGTCACGCATATTCTGACGGTGCTCAATGATTTCACCATGGCGGAAAATTGCACCGATTTGGGCAAGCTGGTGGTGGAAATAGAAAAGAAACACAAACTGGTCAAAGTATTTAACGACATTGTCGGTGACATTACGCCACAGGATGAAGAACAGGCCGCCAGGCCCGGATTATTTAAAAGGTGGTTTGGCCGGCATTGAATAGCTTGTTTCTTTAGTACTGAATAATAAAAGGGGTCAAGGATGAACCTGGAAGATTATATTCTCAATACGGATGAAGAAGCCTATAAACATCGTCTGCATGGCAAGCTGATGGATATGCTGGACTTGCCCATGCTGCAAACCATTTCTCGCGAGCAGGCCAGCGAACAGATAGAGCGGCTGTGCTTTCAGGTCATGCAAGACTCGCCCACGCCACTCACGGTGGACTCCCGCCACAAAATTGTTCGTCAGCTGCTGGACGAAATACTGGGCCATGGCCCTTTGGAGCCACTGCTGGCCGATCCGGCTATTGCGGATATCATGGTCAACGGCGCCAAAAGCATCTATGTAGAACGCCGGGGGCGCATAGAGCGGGTGCCACTCACCTTTACCGACGACGATCATCTGATGGGGGTAATAGAGCGCATCGTGTCCAGCGTGGGCCGGCGCATCGACGAGCTGTCGCCCATGGTGGATGCCCGCCTGAAAGACGGCTCCCGGGTCAATGCCATCATACCGCCGCTGGCGCTGAACGGCCCGACCCTGTCGATTCGACGCTTTACCGTAGAAAAGCTGGCGGTAGACACGCTGATCGACTTTGGCACCATTACCCCGCCCATCGCCCAGGTAATGGAAGCGGTGGTCAAGGGCAAGCTCAATATTCTGATCTCGGGCGGTACCGGTACCGGTAAAACCACCTTCCTCAATATACTGTCCGGTTTTATTCCGTCCAATCAGCGCATCATCACGGTGGAAGACTCCGCCGAGCTGCAATTGCAGCAGCCTCATGTGGTACAGCTGGAAAGCCGGCCCGCCAACATAGAGGGCAAGGGAGAAGTCGCCATGCGCGATCTGGTGAAAAACACCCTGCGTATGCGGCCCGATCGCATCGTGGTGGGGGAGGTGCGGGGCGCCGAGGCCTTTGACATGTTGACCGCCATGAACACCGGTCACGAAGGATCCTTGACCACCATTCACGCCAATACCCCGCGCGACGCCCTGGGACGGCTTGAAAACATGGTATCCATGACCGGTTTCGACATGCCGGTGAAGAACATTCGGGCCCAGGTGGCGTCGGCACTGGATCTGATCATACAACTGGAACGGCAGGAAGACGGCACCCGCCGTATGGTGAGCATGCAGGAGGTGCACGGCATGGAAGGCGAAACCATCACCATGTCGGAGATTTTTACCTTCGAGCGCACCGGTATCGACGCCGAAGGCAAGGTGCTGGGGCGCCACAAGCCGACCGGCGTGATGCCCAACTTCTACGATCGTCTGGCCCGTCGGGGCATGGTGTTGCCGCGCAGCCTGTTTGGTGACGATGAGTTGCACCAGGGCATTTTCTAGCGGGAGGTTTTATGAGCAGCAATACCCTGATTTTTTTGGCGTTGGTCGGGCTGGCGGTGGTGTTTTTGAGCCTGGCGATGTTTGTGCCGGTGACCCAGCCCCGGCTGAACCGTTCTGCTCTGCTCAAGCGTCGCATTGCGGCGCTGGAGGCAGAAAATCACGAGCAGCAGCAGGTATCCATCTATCGAACCAAGCGGCTGGACGCGCTGTCGCCGCTGTTGCGGCGGCTGGAAACCTCGCCTCTGCTGGAGCGGGTGGCCTTTGCGCTGGAGCTGGCGGGTTCTCGCCTTTATGCGTATCAACTGGTGTTTCTGACGGCCCTGATAAGCCTGGTGCTGGCGGTGGCGTGCTGGTGGCTGTGGCACAGCTGGCTGCTGGTGCTGATGGCGTTGGTGCTGCCGGCTCTGGTGATGCACATCAAGCTCAAACGTAATTACTATAATCGGTTGGCGCTGTATGAGCAGCAACTGCCAGAGGCACTGGACATCATGAAGCGGGGCCTGCAGGCGGGTTATTCCTTTGCCGACACCATCAAGCTTATCAGCGAGCAGATGCCCAATCCGCTGGGGCGTGAATTTGCCCTGGTGTTTGCCGACATCAACTACCGCAAGGATATTCGCAAGGCCATGACCGGCCTGTTGGAGCGGGTGCCGAGTGTGTCGAACATGGCGCTGATCAGCGCCGTGCAGGTGCAGCGGGAAACCGGCGGCAACCTGGTGGAAAACATCGACAAGCTGGCCACCATTATTCGTGACCGCTTCAAGTTCAACCGCCAGTTGAGAACCCTGTCCGCCGAAGGGCGCATGTCGGGCTGGGTGCTGGTGCTGACCCCCTTCGCGCTCTTTGCGATGATGTATGTGACTACGCCGAGTTATATTGCCGAGCTGTTCAATAGCAAAGACGGGCATCGATTACTGATTTACGGTGGCATCACCATGGCGTTGGGTGTCTGGTGGATAAGCCGCATCATCAAGATTGAGGTGTAACATGGCAGAGCTAACAGAGTTGTTTAACGCAGGACTGACCGATCCTCGCATGCGACAGTGGCTGCTGATAGGCGGGGTGGCGTTGTCGGCCATGACCCTGTTCTGGGGCCTGGCGATGGTGGCAGGGGGTATAACCAGTCCCTATCGTCGGCGGCTGAATCACATGCAGCAACAGGTGGAAGAAGAACAGCAAGACAGCCTGGAGCAGCGGCTGGTGCTGGCCAAACAGGGCGGCACCGGTACCTTTAGCGGGCACCGTATTCGCACCCTGCTGGTACATGCGGGCTTTCAGAAAAACTCGGCCTACCGCATCTTCACCGGTATCCGCCTGCTGGTGGTGATGCTGTCGGTATTGGTGGCGCTTGCCATTATGCTGACCGTTACCGCCTTTTCCTACAACATCATACTGTTACTGCTGGTCGTGGTGGCCTATGTGGCTTATGTGTTACCCGTGTTTGTGCTGGAGCGGTTTGCCAATCATCGTATGACACAAATGAAACTGGCGATGCCGGATGCGCTGGATCTGCTGGTGGTCTGTACCGAGGCGGGCATGGGCTTCAAGGCGGCGCTGCAGCGGGTGGCCAAAGAAATCAGCCTGAGTCATGAAGAGCTGGCCGACGAGCTGGGGCTGATTTCCGCCAAGCTGCGCGCCGGGATCAGCCTGAAACAGGCGTTTGACGAGTTTATCCTGCGTACCGGGCTGGAAGATTTCAGCAGCCTGAACGTGGCCATCAACCAGTCCATACAGCTGGGTACCAGCATCGCCGAAACCCTGCGTACCTATGCCGATGAATATCGCATCAAGCGCAAGCAGGAGGCGGAGGAAATGGCGGCCAAAATCGGCACCAAGATGATTTTTCCGCTGGTCTTTTTCATCTGGCCGTCGTTTTTTATCGTGGCCATCGGCCCGGCGTTACTCAAGGTATTCAAGGTGTTCGGCAATATGTAACCGGCATTATGGAGCCCGACCGACTGGCCGAACCATCTGGGTCTGACTAACCTTGAATTGTGTCTTTCTTTGACCATGGACTGGTTTAAGGATTTTAAAATGAAAAACAAACTGTGTGCGCTGATCACGGTGGTGTTGCTGAGTGGTTGTGCCAGCACCAATGAAACCAACGATAACGGACTATTCGGGGCCAAATCGCCGGGGGTGGGAGTCATTAAGCCCACCACGGCGGCCGAGGCTCGCATGCTGGTCACCCAGTCGCAAACGGCCGGCAACCCGGATGCCATGATTTATGCCTATACCCAGGCGCTGGCCTTTGACGAGTTTGAGCCGGCGGATATTTATTTTCATATCGCCGGGCTGGAGCAGCAACGACATAACAACGGGCAAGCCGAGCAAGCCTACCGGCAGGCCATAGCGGCGGCGCCGAAGCGTGAGGATCTTAAAGAATCATTGGCGTTGCTGCTGGTGGACATGAAACGCCATCAGGAAGCCGAAACCCTGCTGCAAGAGGTGGTGCTGGCCGATCAGGCCCGGCTCAAGGCGCCTGCCGCCGACTCCCCGACCACCGCGGTTGCCCAGTGCGTAACAGACAATCGGTCGCCCTGGCGCAGCTATAATGGCCTGGGGCTGCTGGCGGACATTCTGGAGCAGGGCGAGCAGGCCCGTCATCATTACCAGTGCGCCTTGAAAATACAGCCCGGCCTGGCCATATTGCACACCAATCTGGGCTTTTCCTATTATCTGGAAGGAGAGTACCCACAGGCCGAGCGGGCGCTGACCCGGGCGGTAAATCAGGATCCGCAATACCGGCGTGCCTGGAGCAATCTTGGGCTGCTGTATTATCGTTGGAACCGCAAATCCGAAGCCCTGGCCGCTTTGCGTAAAAATGGCACCCAGGCCGAAGCACTCAATGATTTGGGCTATATCGCCCTGATGGAAGGCGCCTATGAAGAGGCCGCCGGCCTGTTTCAGCGCGCCATCGATGCCTCACCCCGTTACTATCCCAGAGCGGTGGCCAACCTGAATCAGGCCAAAAACATGACGGCAGTAGCCAAACGCTGAACAGGCTTGTGTTCGAATCTGTCATCCTGACGATTTTGCCGTCATCCTGACGAACGTCAGGATCTCATCCTTCGCAAATCATCAGCATGGCCTGGGTGAGCCTACTCAGCTCGTCCGGCTGTATGATGTAGGGCGGCATCACATACAGCAGCTTGCCGAAGGGGCGTATCCATACCCCTTGTTCAACCAGTTGCTGTTGCACCTCGGCCACGTTCAGTGGCGCATGAAGCTCAATCACGCCAATGCCGCCCAGCACCCGCACATCCGCCACCCGGGGCAGTTCCCGCGCCGGGGCCAGCTCTTGTTGTAATTGTGCCTCAATGATTGTGATGCGTGCCTGCCAGGGCGATTCCAGCAGTAATTCCAGGCTGGCGATGGCCACGGCACAGGCCAGCGGGTTGGCCATGAAGGTGGGGCCGTGCATCAGCACCCCGGCGGGGCCGTTGCAGATGGTCTCGGCCACCTTCTGGGTGGTAATGGTGGCGGCCATGGTCATGTAGCCGCCGGTCAGTGCCTTGCCGATGCACATGATGTCGGGCGCAATGCCCGCCCATTCGCAGGCAAACAGTTTGCCGGTACGGCCGAAACCGGTGGCTATTTCATCCACGATCAGTAAAACATCGTACCGGTCGCACAGCGCGCGGGCGCCTTTCAGATATTCCGGGTGGTAGAAACACATGCCGCCGGCGCCCTGCACGATGGGCTCCAGGATCAGCGCCGCCAGCTCGTGATGGCGCTGTTCCAGTATCTGCTCCAACGGGTGCAGGTCCTGCGGGTTCCATTCGCCGTCGAAGCGGCTTTTAGGGCTCTCGATAAACAGATGCTCGGGCAGAAAGCCCTTGTACAGGCTGTGCATGCCGCCGTTGGGGTCGCACACGCTCATGGCGCCGAAGGTGTCACCGTGGTAGCCCTTGTTCAGGGTCACAAATTTCGTTTTGGGCTGGCCCCGACCGTGCCAGTACTGAATGGCCATTTTCAAAGCCACCTCTACCGACACCGAGCCCGAGTCCGCCAGAAAAAACCGATCCAGCCCGGTTGGCAGCACCTGAGTCAGCGCCCGGCACAGGTTGACTGCCGGGTCGTGGGTCAGGCCGCCGAACATCACGTGCGACATCTTCTCCAGCTGTGCGCTGGCCGCCCGGTTCAGCTCGGGCACATTGTAGCCATGCAGGCCGGCCCACCAGGACGACATGCCGTCGATTAGCCGGCGACCGTCGGCCAGTTGCAGATAAACGCCATCGGCGCGCTCTACCTGATAACAGGGCAGGGGCCGGGTAAGCGAGGTGTAGGGGTGCCAGAGGTGGTGCAGATCGAATGCCTGGTTATTCATGACTTCTTTGTTCATAAAATAGTCAGATGTAAACTTTGATTTGTATTGGTGATTGACAGGCTAGCACCGGTGCTTACACTAGCCAAGAAAAACACCTCTGGATATCAAGGATAAGGCCCCGCATGAGCCGTCAAAACTGGACCCGTGAGCAGGTGCTCGCATTATTTGAACGCCCCTTCTTCGACTTGCTGTTTGAAGCCCAGCAGGTGCACCGCGCCAACTTCGATCCCAACGAGGTGCAGGTTAGTACCCTCTTGTCCATCAAGACCGGCGCCTGTCCGGAAGACTGCAAATACTGCCCGCAAAGCGCCCGCTACAGCACAGGGCTGGAAGTTGAACGGTTGATGGAAATGGAAAAAGTACTGGAGCGAGCCAAGGAAGCCAAGGCCAACGGTTCCAGCCGTTTCTGCATGGGCGCCGCCTGGCGCAACCCCAAAGAGCGGGACATGCCTTATCTGGTGCAGATGGTGCAGGAAGTGAAGTCTCTGGGGCTGGAAACCTGCATGACCCTCGGCATGCTCAGCGATGATCAGGCCGGAAAACTGGCCGATGCCGGGCTCGATTATTACAACCATAACCTGGACACCAGCCCGGAATTTTACGGCGACATCATCACCACCCGTACCTACGCCGACCGGCTCAACACCCTGGAAAACGTGCGCAACGCCGGCATGAAGGTGTGCTCCGGCGGTATCGTCGGCCTGGGCGAAAGCCCGGAAGACAGAGCCGGCCTGCTGCTGGCGCTGGCCAATCTGCCACGTCAGCCCGAAAGCGTGCCCATCAACATGCTGGTGAAGGTGAAGGGCACCCCGATGGAAAATCAGGAAGACCTGGACGACTTCGATTTTATCCGCACCATCGCCGTGGCCCGCATCCTGATGCCGCAAAGCCATGTGCGTCTGTCTGCCGGTCGCGAAAAGATGAACGACCAGATGCAGGCCCTGTGCTTCATGGCCGGCGCCAACTCCATCTTCTACGGCTGCAAGCTGCTGACCACCCCCAACCCGGACGAAAACAGCGACATGCAGCTGTTCAAGCGCCTCGGCGTGCGCCCCAGCGGCGCCAGCCAGAAACCGGACGAAATGACCGAAATCGAGCTGCACGAACAACTCGCCGCCCAAAACGAACCCAAACCGCTGTATTACGAGGCTTGACAAGGATCGTAGGGTCGAATTCATTCGACCAATGGCATCGCACGGCGGTTGACTTGGTCCATTGAAATGGACCCTACGACAGGCGCTATGATGTATTTTCGTAGGGTCGAATTCATTCGACCAATGGCGGCGCTAGGTGGCTGGGTTGGTCCATTGAAATGGACCCTACGACAGGCGCCACGATGTATTTTCGTAGGGTCGAATTCATTCGACCGATGGCGGTGCCCTGTATTTTCGTAGGGTCGAATTCATTCGACCAATGAGCAAGCCATTCAATAAATTGAGAGAACGCATGCCTTTTAATCTGAGCCTTAGCGAGCGAGAAGCGGCGGGCCTGAAGCGCAGCCTGCCGGTGATCGATCGGGTAAGCGGCCGGCAGTTGTGGGCCAACGGCAAAGGCTATCTCAACTTTGCCGGTAACGATTACCTGGGCTTCAGTCAGGCGCCCCAGCTCAGGGTCGCCGCCGAGGCCGCCGCCCGCGAGTTTGGTGTAGGCGCGGTGGCCTCTCCGTTGGTGGTGGGGCACCAGGCCATTCACCGGACGCTGGAAAGCGAGCTGGCCGACTGGCTGGGGCTGGAGGCGGTGCTGCTGTTCAGCTCCGGCTTTTCCGCCAATCAGGCGGTGATAAAGGCATTGCTCGGCAAGGGGCACTGGCTGTGGCAAGACCGACTCAATCACGCCTCTCTGCAGGAAGCAGGCGCCCTCAGCCCGGCCCGCATGCAGCGCTTTGCCCATAACGACATGGCCGCGCTGGCGGCGAAGATCAAGCCCGAGGCGGGACTTATCGTGTCGGAAGGGGTGTTCAGCATGGACGGCGATCAGGGTGACTGGCAGGGCCTGGCGCAAGTGGCCGAGCAAAGCCGTAACTGGCTGATGATAGACGACGCCCACGGCCTGGGCGTGCTGGGCAAACAGGGCAAAGGCACCCTGAGCGAGCAGGGCGTGGCGGCAGAAAAGGTGCAGATCACCATGGGCACCTTTGGCAAGGCGTTGGGCGTGAGTGGCGCCTTTATCGGCGGCAGTCGGGAGTTGATCGAGTATTTGCACAACCACGCCCGCAGCTATGTATACAGCACCCACCTGCCGCCACCCCAGACTGCCGCCATTCTGGCGGCGGTGCGGCTGGTACAAAAGGCGGACGACCAGCGCGATCAGCTGTGCGAGCGGGTGCAGCAATTCCGCCAGGGTGTGGCCGGCCTGCCGTTCGAACTGCTGCCGTCCGCCACCGCCATTCAGCCGCTGATTGTGGGTGACGAGCACAGAACCCTTAGGCTGGCCGCCCAGTTGCGCGAGTCGGGCTGCTGGGTGGGCGCCATTCGTCCGCCCACCGTGCCCAAAGGCTCGGCCCGGCTGCGCATCACCCTGAGCGCTGCCCACACCAGGGAAGACGTGCAACGGCTTGTAGGCGTTTTGCATCGGTCTTTGCCCCGTTAAAACGGGAGGCCTACAAGAGCACCGTCACTCCCGCGAAGGCGGGAGTCCATGGTGTATGGCGTTTTAATGCACAGAGCAACGCCACTTACAGCTGACAGCTTACGGCTTATAGCTGCCCGAAGGGATCATCAACACCGGAGAAACTCGCCTGATGCAACAGGTCGACAAACAGAAGGTGGCCGCCGCCTTTGGCCGTGCCGCCCACAGCTACGAACAACACAACGAGCTGCAGCGGCGCAGTGGCAATGCCCTGCTGACACGACTGCCGGAATGGGGCGACACGGGGCTGGATCTGGGTTGCGGCAGCGGCTGGTTTGCGCCGCTGCTTAAACAGCGGGCGGAGCAATTGCTGGCACTGGACCTGTCGCCGAACATGCTGCAACAGGCGACCCAAAAAGCCGACATCATCCCCATCTGCGCCGACATGGACGCCATGCCACTGCCTGGCCAGAGTCTGGACTGGATTTTTGCCAACCTCTGCCTGCAGTGGAGCGCCGATCCGGCCGCCTGGCTCAGGGGCTGGAGCGACCGGCTCAAGCCCGGCGGCGTGCTGGTGTTTTCCACCCTGCTGGCGGGCAGCCTGCACGAGCTGGAACAGAGCTGGCGGCAGCTGGACGGCCATGCCCACATCAACCGCTTTATCACGCCTGAAACGCTGGAGCAGCAATTAACCGCCACCGGCCGTCGCTGGCAACTGCAGCAGGTGGATGAGCAGCTTTGTTATCCGCAACTGAAAGGGTTGCTGCTCGATCTCAAGGGCATCGGCGCCAACCGGGTTAACGGCTCTCGCCGTCCCGGCCTGATGGGCAAACAGGCCTGGCAGCGACTGAATCTCATCTATCCTAAAAACAATCAGGGCCACTGTGTGGCTACTTATCGGCTGGCGTATGGAGTCATCTATGGCTAAGACATTTTTCATTACCGGCACCGACACCGAAGTGGGTAAGACCTTCGTGACCCGGGCGCTGATGCAGGCCGCCGCCGAGGCGGGCAAGAAAGTGCTGGGTTACAAGCCGGTGGCCTCCGGCTGTGACCTGATCGACGGCGAGCTGAAAAACAGCGACGCCCTGACCCTGCAGGCGGCTTCGTCCATCACCTTGCCCTACGCCATGCACAACCCATACGCTTTTGCCCCGGCCATCGCCCCCCACATTGCCGCCGCCCAGGCTAACGAGACCATCAGCATTCATCATATTGGCGAGGGGCTGGCCCGGCTGAAGGAAACCGCCGTCGACTGGATTTTTACCGAAGGCGCCGGTGGCTGGCGACTGCCGCTGGACGAACAGCACCTGTTGTCCGACTGGGTAAAAAAAGAACACCTGCCGGTGATTCTGGTAGTGGGGGCGCGGCTGGGCTGCATCAATCACGCCCTGTTGACGCTGGATGCCATTCGTCACGACGGCCTAGTGGTGGCCGGCTGGGTGCTGAATCGGGTCGATCCCGAGATGAGCCATTATGAAGAAAACGCCGCCACCCTCAAACAACGTATCAAGGCGCCGCTGCTGGGCGAGATCCCCTGGCTGGGCGAAGAGGGTATGGCGTCGGTGAATAACTTCATGGATATTGCACCTTTGCTGAAATAATTCATCATGGCCATCTTGAATTTCGTCCACGCGGACATATTATGTCTGCATACTCGTTGAAGTAAGGAAATATAGATGAAGCGCATACTGTTGTTTATTGCCACCAACCTGGCCGTGGTGCTGGTGCTGGGGGTGGTGCTGAACATCGTTTTTTCAATGCTGGGAATCGATCGCAGCAGCGTCGGTGGCCTGCTGGTGTTCTGTGCCGTGTTCGGTTTTGGCGGTTCGACCATCTCGCTGCTTATCTCCAAATGGATGGCCAAGCGCGCCTACAGCGTTCAGGTGATCGAGCAGCCCCGCAACGAAATGGAGCACTGGCTGATGACCACGGTCACCCGTCAGGCCCAGCAGGCCGGCATCGGCATGCCGGAAGTGGGCGTGTACGACTCGCCCGACATGAACGCCTTTGCCACCGGCCCCAGCCGTAACAACGCCCTGGTGGCGGTGAGCACCGGCCTGATGTACAGCATGAGCCGGGACGAAGCCGAAGCGGTGCTGGCCCACGAAGTCAGCCACGTAGCCAACGGCGACATGGTGACCCTGACCCTGATCCAGGGCGTGGTGAACACCTTCGTGATGTTTTTCGCCCGTATCGTGGCCAACATCATCAGCGGCTTCTTCAGCAATAACGAAGAGGAAGAAGGCGGCGGCATGGGTGGCCTGGCCTACTTTGCCATCGTCATGGTGCTGGAGCTGGTGTTCGGCATTCTGGCCTCCATCATCGTCATGTGGTTCAGCCGTCAGCGTGAATATCGCGCCGACGAAGGCGGTGCCCGCCTGGCCGGCAAAGAGAAGATGATCGGCGCCCTGGAGCGTCTGCGTCACGGCCCGGAAGTGGAATTGGAAGGATCGCTCGCCGCCTTTGGTATCAACGGCAAGCGCCACAGCGAGCTGTTCATGAGCCACCCGCCGCTGGAAAAACGCATCCAGGCCCTGCGCGAACAACGTTAACCAATTGCAATAACCCTGTAGTTTGGTCTCTTTTAACCCCGGCTTGCCGGGGTTTTTTTATTTGCCCAGCGAAGCTGGCAAATCCAGTGGACTGAAAGACGTTCACATCACCCTGACTGGTGGGAAGATAATCCGAATGGCAAGGGCGTTCATACTGCTGCAAGGCAGAGCTTCGTACACAACGTAAGTGAACCGGTTAGCATAGTAAGAGGATGGACTTGTAAAGACTTGATTTTAATAGTCAAACAGGTAGGAATGGGTAGTATATGGATATAAGGTTTACCGAATTTAAGGAAAGAAAATGGCCATTCTTAAAAACAAGGAGCCGCTGACGACCGACGACCCCCGTTGGGCTGCCGGTTATCGGCAGGAGCAGGATGTCGCGTTTTACCTGAGGCGGGCATTTAAGGACGATGAAAATATTCTGATATTGAATGATTATCGCTTTACCCATAATGGCGAAACGGCGCAGATTGATCATCTAGTGGTTCACCGAGCTGGCTTTATTATCATCGAGTCAAAAAGTATATACGGGGAAGTTAAAGTCAATGCGCTGGGGGAGTGGTCAAGAAGCTACAAAGGGCAGTGGAGTGGCATGCCTTCTCCCATCATACAGGCCGAGATGCAAAGAGATCTGCTGAAAGCCTTTCTGGGCGATCATGTCGATAAGTTTCTGGGAAAACTGCTGGGCATACAAATGAAGGTGGCCAGGCGAGAGTGGGATGTGCTTTGCACTGTTTCCAACAATTGTATTTTGCACCGAAACACCATGCCGGATGAGATTGGTGTGAAAGTTGTTAAAAGTGAGTCGGTTGCCGAGCAGGTGAAAAAAATAGGCGCTTACTCACGGTTGAGTGCAGCCGTATCCAGCAAGCCTTACTTCATCGTGAAGGAGTTCCAACGTCTTGGTGAGTTTTTAATGCAAACCAGTGCGGGCAGTGAGGAGCCAATTGCCGAGCCGCAGCATTACATCAACTCCGTAGGAGAACAAGCGCTGTCCTCACAAGTAGCCAGCATGCCAAATGAAGTGTCGGAGCCTGCTGTGGTACATGAGGAAAACACGGTGATTGGGTTACGTTGTAAAGGATGCGGTAGTGATGATGGGTTAAATGCCTGCAGCGGAAAGTACGGTTATTATGTTAAGTGTGGCCACTGCGGAGCCAATACCTCTATGCGGATAAATTGCCCTACCTGTGGCAGCAACAAGGTGAAAGTCAGTAAGCGGGGCAACGAGTACTGGCTTAGCTGCCACTGCGCCATGTTTGAAAAACTGTACGAACAGCGGTGATTGATAATGTTGTCTTTTTTATATCATCCCACTATCCGGCCACCGTTCATTGCGCCGATACCTATGAGTTTATTCATGTTCTTGATGAATCCCGGCCGAGTTCCGGGTATTCCGAGGCATTACTACACCTCGGCTTTATTGACGTCGTTTAGTCTACCGGCATGTCCACAGCTAGTCTGAAAGCGAGAATACTCATTGAGCCCTCAGCTAATTTCACCACTCATACCGCCGGGTTGGGCATTTGTAAATGCAGTTCTTCTATCGCCTCCAGTACTTCCGGGCTGAGGGTAATGTTCACGCTGTCGATGTTCTCTTTCAGTTGGGTCAGGTTGGTGGCGCCAATCAGGTTGCTGGTCACGAAGGGGCGGCTGTTCACAAAGGCCTGGGCCAGTTGTGCCGGGCTGATGTTGTGCTCCCGGGCCAGCTCAACATAGGCCGCGCTGGCTTGCTGGGCGCGGGGGTTGAGGTAGCGCTGAAAGCGGTCGTACAGGGTCAGGCGGGCGCCGGTGGGGCGGGCGTTGTTTTCATATTTGCCGGTCAGCATGCCAAAGGCCAGCGGAGAATACGCCAGCAGGCCCACCTGTTCGCGCAGGCTGAATTCGGCCAGGCCCACTTCATAGCTGCGGTTGAGCAGGTTGTAGGGGTTCTGGATGCTGACGATGCGCGGCAGCCCGGCCTGCTCGGCCAGTGTCAGATACTGGTGCAGGCCCCAGGGGGTTTCGTTGGACACGCCAATCTGGCGGATCTTGCCGCTTGTTACCAGCTCTTCCAGCGCGCGCAGGGTTTCCTCAATCGGCACCGTTTCTTCCTGCTCCAGCTTGTCCATGCCCAGCTTGCCGAAGTAGTTGGCGCTGCGGTCCGGCCAGTGCAGCTGATAAAGATCGATGTAGTCGGTTTGCAGTCGGCGCAGGCTGTCGTCGACCGCTTCAATCAGGTTGGCTCGGTCCAGGCAGGCCTTGCCGTTACGAAAGTAGGAAGGGCGCACCGGATTGCGTGAAGGTCCCACCGCCTTGGTGGCCAGGATCAGTTCCTCGCGCTTGCCACTGGCCTTGAGCCAGTTACCAATCATGGTTTCGGTGTCGCCCCGGGTGTGCTCTCTGGGCGGAATGGGATACATCTCGGCGGTGTCGACCAGGTTGATGCCGTGATCCACCGCCATGTCCAGCTGGGCGTGGGCCTCGGCTTCGGTATTCTGCTCGCCCCAGGTCATGGTGCCCAGACCAATCAGGCTCACCTCGATGTCGGTATGGCCGAGTGTGCGATATTGCATGATGTTTCCTTTTCGTTAGCTGATTGATGCCTTCTGTCTACAGGGTAACAGCAAAGTCCCGCCGCGGTTAAGTACCGGGCCAGGCTGCCGATAACCCGAATAGCGAATCACAACAGGAGTCTGCTGATGGCTGTTTCTCTCATGTCGAATACGCGCGTCACCGGTTCGGGCCCGCGCGATGCCGAGCCGGTGAAAAGCGGTGAAAAAACCGGGCAGCAAGCGCAACCGGCCGAGTTTGCGGTGGCCCGGGATGAACTGAAAGCCCGCGCCAATCAAAGCCTGGTCAAGGCGATGTTCGAGGCTGGCGGGCAGGGTGACGACAAGGCGATGCGTATTTTTTACGGCGAGGTGCTGGATAAACTCAATGCCGAGCTGGGTACGGAGCAGGCGGTGACGCAAGACAAGGTGGCGGCGCAGCCGGATGATTTTTGGTCGCCGGAGAACACGGCAGATCGTATCGTTAACAGCGCCCTCGGCCACTTCGAGACCTTTAAAACCCAGAACCCTGACATGGCGGAACAAGAGCAGCTGGAGCAGTTTCTGACCAAAATTACGAAAGCCATCGACCAGGGCTACGGCGAGGCGGTCAAGGTACTGGACGGGCTCAAGGTGTTTGATGGCAGCATCAGGGATAACGCCGAAGCCACCCAGGCGCTGATAGGCGAGCGGCTGGCCGCGTTTCGGGAAGAAAAGCAGGGAAAGCAGGAATAATACCAAGCCTACCTAAACCATGATCATGTACGTTTCGGTGTCAACGTCGAACAAAGGGGCCGCTCCGCCAACACGCCATGGGCGAAGGCCATCTTCACTGGCAATGGCTGCGAACATTCACCGGATATTCGGTCAGGTTGAAACGGTTGGTGTCGGCGAGACAAGTCGTAAGCTGTACGTGGTGCTGATTGCAGACGCTGAGTGGTGCCTGTTGGTGTGATGATGTTTGTGGAATGGACTCCGGCCTTCGCCGGAGTGACGGTATTTTGCAGGCCGGGGAGCCCCCGGCTTACAATGTCCGAGTCCCGAGTCCCGAGTCCCGAGTCCCGAGTCCCCAATCCCTATTCCCAAATCCCTGACGTCAATCAGGCGCCGATAATGCCGCCGTCTTCGCGGGTGATCATCATGACGCTGGAGCGGGGCGTGCTGTCGCCACCAAGCGGAAAGTGGGAGCCGGCCAGATCTTCGCCCGGGTGTTGCACGCCCACAAACAGGGTTTTCTGATCCGGGCTGAAGGCCAGGCCGGTGATCTCGCAGGCAATGGGGCCGGTGAGAAAGCGGCGCACTTCACCGGTGGCCGGGTCGGCGCACAGCATCTGGTTATTACCCATGCCGGCAAAGTCGCCTTCGTTGGAGTATTTGCCGTCGGTCTGTATCCACAGCCGTCCGGCCTGGTCGAAGCCGATGCCGTCCGGGCTGTTGAACATGTTGTCTTTATTGATATTGGCCGAGCCGGCATAGAGATTGTTTCGGTGCACGGTCGGGTTGCCGGCCAGCAGAAACAGATCCCAGTCGAATGCGGCGGCGGTGTGGCGGCCATTGGCCGGCTGCCAACGCAGGATCTGGCCGTAATGGTTTTCGGCGCGCGGGTTGGGGCCGCCCACCGGCTGATTGTCTTTTACGCCGCGGTTCTTGTTGTTGGTCAGGGTACAGAACACCACCGGCTCGGTGGGATGGGCGGCTACCCACTCGGGCCTGTCCATGGTGGTGGCGCCGACCTGAGTGGCGGCCAGGCGGGCGTGGATCAGCACTTCGGCCTGGCTGTTGAAGCCGTTTTCCGGCGTCAGGCCGTTTTTGCCGAAGGTCAGCTCCAGCCACTCTCCCTTGCCCTTGAGCTCGCCGTCGGCGGCGTCAAAGCGGGCCACGTACAGGGTACCCTGATCCAGCAGGTCGCGGTTGGCCGCCATGTCGTTCGGGTTGTATTTGCCTTCACTGACAAAGCGATACAGGTGCTCGCCGCGCTCGTCGTCGCCCAGATATACCACCACATGGCCGTCCTTATCGATCACCAGCTCGGCATTTTCATGTTTGAAGCGACCGAGTGCCGTGCGCTTGATCGGGGTAGAGGAGGGGTCTTTCGGGTCTATTTCCACCACCCAGCCGAAACGATTGCACTCGTTGGGGTGCTTGGCCAGATCGAAGCGCTTGTCAAAGGCATGCCACTGCCAGCCGGCGTCCTCTAAACCAATGCCATAACGGGCCTGGGCCGGGGTGATCTCGACCTGACCTGTGCTGCCGAAGTAACCGTTGACGTTTTCTTCACAGGTGAGATAGGTGCCCCAGGGGGTCATGCCGTTGGCGCAGTTGTTGAAGGTGCCCAGCGCCTGTTTGCCTTTGGGATCGGCGCTGGTCTGCAACAGGGCATGGCCCCTGGCCGGCCCGCTGATCATCATGGGGGTGTTGGCGTGAATGCGGCGGTTGTATTTGCCGTCTTTGGCAAAGCGCCAGCCGTCGGCGCTCTTGTTCAGGGTCAGCACCGACACACCCTGGGCGGCCTGGGCTTTTTTCACATCCTCGGCCGTCATCTGCTTGCCCTGATGGGCAAACATCAGCTCGTAATTACAGTATTCGTTGTTGATGGCCAGAATGGCGGTACTGTCGTCTACCTTGAAGAAGCTCATGCCGTCGTTGTTGTCGCCAAACTGACCCAGTTGGTCGGCGGCGCTGTTGCCGCCGCCGTTGATGAACTCGGCCACGTTGGAGAATAGCGGGTCGCCCCAGGAGATCAGGCGCTCGGCCTGGTAGCCGGGTGGCACCACAAAGCTGTCGGCGGTGCTGGTGGGCACGGCGTCAAAGCCCAGCAGCGGGCTGGTGCCGGTGGCCGCGGCCATGGCGCGGGAAAGTGGCGAGGCGCTGAAAAAAGCCACGGCACTCAGGGCAGCGGCACCGCCCAAAAAGCGACGGCGGCTCAGGCTCTGTTCAACCATTCGGGTAAACTCGGGCACCTCGGTGCGGGGGTGGTTCTGTTCATCCTTCAGTTCAAACTGGCTCATTTTTAACTTATCCTTTGCTCACATGGGGTTACAACCACTGTATGCAGCTTAGGCTAGCGGCCGATAATGGCAGTTTGATAACAACAATATGACGGGAAGATGACGATGCGAATGGAGAGCGCCGACAGGCTGGCGAAGATAATCATCGGTTTGCAGGCGGTATTGATCAGCCTGATGTTGCTGGTGACCGCCTGGTTCATGCAGCAGGGGGAGGCGACGGAACAGGCGCTGCAAGGGCCCCTGCTATGGCTGTTTATGGCCTTGTTGGTGGCGGCCTGGCTGTGGCTGTGTCGCCGGGCCTGGTATGGTTATTTGTCGTCGCAGGGCATGCGGGTGCAATGGCCGTTCTGGGTGTTGGTGGCGGTGCAGTTACCGTCTTTTCCGCTGGGCACCATCATGGGCGCCGGGCTGATTTTTCTTAAACTGAAATATCACCCGCGGGAGGGATAAACAAACAGGCCCGCCATGAGGCGGGCCTGTTCGAATCCTGGATCTCAATCGTCCCAGTCATCGTGGCGATGCTTGCGCCAGTGTTTGTGCTTATGCTTGTGTTTTTTGCCGTGATAGTAGTGGTGCACTTCTTTCTCACGGTGGCCGTCACCGGATTTGGCGCCCAGAGCCGAACCGGCACCGCCGCCGATGCCGGCGCCAATCAGCTGGCCCGTGTCACCGGCCAGGTTCTTGCCCAGTGCCGCACCACCCAGGGCACCCACGGCGCCCCCCAATGCGGCTTCGTTCTTGTTGCCTCTGTGGGCGGTGGCTGCACCACCGGCGGCGCCACCCAGGGCGGCCCCTACCAGGGCGCCGGTATCACCCCCCATTTGTTTACCCAGCAAGGCACCGGCAGCGCCCCCACCGGCACCGCCGATAATGGTGCTGAGGGTTTCACCGGCCAGGGCCGGGGTCGCCGCCAGCATCAGTGGCAGCAGGCCAAGGGCGATTATTTGTTTTTTCAACATACAGACTCTCTCTCAGACTGTTGATAATTTGGCCTGACTATACAAAGGTTCTGCAGCAAGGGAAGCGATATCGAATGGGTTATGTTTGAGCCTGTCGGGAGTGAAATTAATTAAGGTATTGTTTTATAGCAGTTTTATTTTTTACTGACTTGCAGGCGACCAGCCGTGACCGACAGATTTTGACCGTTGATGCGGTTATCAGTCCCGGAACAGCCACACCAGGGTACGCAACCCCTGCCGGCCGTAGCGGGCCAGCCGGTCGAAGCGGCTGCGTTCTATCGGCAGATACTGCTTGTCGACCGGGCTTTCGCCGGCGGCTTCGTCGATATCCGGGTCGTGGATATAGACGAATTCCTTGTCGATGGCGCACACCAGCACCCAGTGCGGCGCCTTGCGCCCGTCCAGGTGATAGGTGCTGATCAACACCAGCGGCAGCCCGCCCCGGCTGAGGCCCTGCTCCAGTTGCGCCAGGGTAAAGTGGCCGTACTCGGGGGTAATATTCAGCTGGTTCATCTGGGCCAGAAACTGCTGATGCACCCGCTCCAGTACCTGCTTCTTGTCGGCGGTGCGAACGCCCCCCACAAACAGCGGCCCGGTCTGGTTGAGGGTCAGCGCCACTCTGAAACCGCGCCGATGGGCGGCCAGTGCCAGGCCGTGGGGGCCGCAGCCACCGTGGCCGCTGGTCATGAAAATGGTGGTGGCCTCGCGCCACAGTTGCAGTTCTTCATCTATTTCCGGTTGATAATCCGGATTGAGGGCGCTCACCGCCATCATCAGCGAGGCCGGGCCACAGGTAAACTCGGTGGTCTGGCGATAGTAGGGCACGTCCTTGCTGCCGCTGAGCGGATGATAGTGATGTACCCGCTTCTGGTAGCGCAGGGCAATTTGATGATCCTCGTAGTAATCGTGATACACCCCGAACTGACGATATCCCAGCTGTTGATACAGGTTTTGCGCCGCCACGTTGTCGGCCCGCACTTCCAGACGCATGAACACGGCGCCCTGTTCCCGGGCCCCGGTTTCGGCGGCATTCATCAGCGCCTGGCCCAGCCCCAGGCCGCGGGCGTCCGGCGCCACCGCAATGGAATACACCCGTGCCAGCCGGGTATTACGGCGAAACAGCACCAGTATATAGCCCAGTAATTGTCGGTTTTGCTCGGCCACCAAACGCTACCGTTACGACTTGGCCATGCTGGTCAACCCGGACGAAGCGTTGCCGCCGTCCGATCCCAAGGCGCTCAAGCGTTTCGTCAAGGCCGGCGAGCGGGCCGGGGTGAATGTGGAGTTGATCACCCGCAAGGATTATCAGCGGCTGGCGGAATACGACGGCCTCTTTATTCGCGAGACCACCGCCATCGATCACCATACCTTTCGCTTCGCCCAGAAGGCCGAGCACGAAGGGCTGGTGGTCATCGACTCGCCCACCTCCATTCTGCGCTGCGCCAACAAGGTGTTTCTGGCCGAGAGCTTCACCAAGCACGGGGTGCCGACCCCCAAGACGCTGATGGTGAACCCGAAAGAGAAAGAAGCGGTGGCCTGGCTGGAGCAGGAAATGGGCTATCCGCTGGTACTAAAGATACCGGACGGCGCCTTTTCTCGTGGCATCTACAAGGTGGCGGACAGGGCGGCGCTGATAGAGACGCTGGGCATACTGCGCAATGCGTCGGCGCTGGTGCTGGCGCAGGAGTATTTCTTTACCGAATTCGACTGGCGCATCGGCGTGCTCAACCACCAGCCTATCTTCGCCTGCAAGTACTTTATGGTAAAAGGTCACTGGCAGATCTACCGCCATAACGGCGGAGGCAAGGAAGCGGACTCCGGCAGTTTCGTGACCCTGCCCACCTTCGAGGCGCCCAAGGCGGTGATCAGCGCCGCACTCAAGGCGGTCAAGCCCATCGGCGACGGTCTTTACGGCGTGGACATCAAGGAAGGCAAGGGCCGGGTGGCGGTGATAGAGGTGAACGACAATCCCAACATCGATCACGGGGTGGAAGATCTGTTCCTCAAGGACAAGCTCTACGACATGGTAATTGAAGACTTCGTGCGCCGCTTCGAGGCGAATTGAGGCCTTTATGCTCCCTCCCCTTAACCTCGACATTTTCAGAATAACGGCGGGGTGCAACGCAAGGGGAGGGCTGGGGAGGGGTTACTCTGCCCGGCCGTAACGACACTCCCTCCCAGGCGCCGCTTTAGCGGCGCAATCCCACGACGGCGCTGTGCCTGATGATCCGGCACCGTCTGCTCCGGCAGCTAAAGCGCCGGCTACAAAAACACCCCGATGTCTGGATTGGGCTGTAGGCGCCCATTTATGCGGCGCAAATCTGCCGGCGACGCCGGGTTCTCAGGCGCGGCACCATACCGTGCCTATGTGCAATCGAGCCGTTACAAAAAATCCCGCTCGCCGCGGCGCAGTGGGTCCGGCTTGGGCTCGCCGGCGGCACAGAAGTCGAGCGAGGCCGAGTTCAGGCAATAGCGCAGGCCGGTGGGGGCGGGGCCATCCGGAAACACATGGCCCATGTGGCCGTCGCAGCGACGACAGCGAATTTCAACCCGGCGCATGCCGTGGCTGACGTCCGCCAATTCGAGAATATGATCCGGATGATAGGGCGCATAAAAGCTGGGCCAGCCGGAGCCGGACTCGAATTTACAGGCCGAAGAAAACAGCGGTAGCGCGCACAGCTTGCACACATAGCTGCCTTGCTGATGGTTATCGAGCAAACCGCCGCAGAAGGGGGCTTCCGTCCCCTGACTCAGTAAAATCCGTTTTTCATCCGCACTCAGTTGCGCGGCCAGTTGCTGCAACTGCTCATCGGTGGGTGGGCTCAGATCGTAGGGGCTGGGAGTTTGTGCCATGGTTACAGATCCTTTTTCAGCCGATGCTTGAAGAAATGCTGCACCTTGGCCACCTTGGGCTGGGCAACAGCGGCGATATAAGGCTGATTGGGATTGATCGCCGCGTAGTTCTGATGATAGTCCTCTGCCGGATAAAACACGGTCAACGGCTCGAGCGTGGTGACGATGGGCGCCCGGAATACGCCGTTCTGCTCCAGCAAGGCAATATAGTCGGCGGCCAGCCGGCGTTCGGCGTCATCCTGATAAAACACCGCCGAGCGATACTGGCGACCACAATCGTTGCCCTGACGATTAAGCTGGGTGGGATCGTGGGCGATGCCGAAAAACACCTTCAACAGGGTGCCGGGGCCAATCAGGGCGCTGTCGTATTCGATGGCGATGGCTTCTGCATGATCGGTGGTGCCGCTGCACACCGCCTTGTAGTTGGCGGTGTCTTCACTGCCGCCGGTATAGCCGGAGATCACCTGCTGTACCCCGTCCAGCTGTCGATACACCGCCTCGGTGCACCAGAAGCAGCCACCGGCCAGCACCAGGGTGCGCACGCCGGTGTTGCGCAAGGCGCCGTCGTCGGCATCGGGAAAGTCACCGGGTAGCAGGCTCAGCACGGAATCCGTCATCATATTTCTCCTCATGGGTCGTTCGGCTACGTTACCACAGCCAACAGCCAGGCTAAACGACCTTGCGCTGCCTGCCGTGCGTGTCCTGCAACAGACAGTTTTATTCTGCCTTTAGTTGCAAAGAAAGTGGCAGTGAGTCATTGCCTGCGGGGCGCCCCCTGCAGTTATATGGCTAAGGTACTGCCAGATAGAGCGTTTTGCTGTTGCTGCTTTTGCCATCCTGCTAGTCTATGCGCCTTTATGCTGAATGTCGGAATCATCATGGAACTGGATTTGCTTACGCTGGGATTGCTGGCGCTGGCGGCGCTGCTGGCGGGCTTTATCGATGCCATTGCCGGTGGTGGCGGCCTGATCACGGTGCCGGCGCTGCTGGCCACCGGCATGCCGCCGACCATGGCGCTGGCCACCAACAAACTGCAAAGCAGCTTCGGCTCGTTCTCTGCCACCTTTTACTACCTGCGCCGGGGGCTTATCGACTGGCGCACCATGAAATGGGCGGTGGCCTGCACCTTTATCGGCAGCATGCTCGGTACCCTGCTGGTGCAGCGTATCGATGCCTCCATTCTGCAAAAGGTGCTGCCGTTCCTGCTGGCGGCCTTTGCACTGTATTTTCTGTTTTCGCCCCGCGTGGGGGATGAAGACCGTAGCCGCCGGCTGGGCATGATTCCCTTCGCGCTGCTGATCGGCACGGGGGTGGGTTTTTACGACGGCTTCTTCGGCCCCGGCACCGGCTCCTTCTTCGCGCTGGGCTTTATTGCCCTGGCCGGCTTCAGCATGGCCAAGGCCACGGCCCATACCAAGTTGCTCAATTTCACCTCCAACATCGCCTCGCTGCTGTTCTTTATTCTCGGCGGTCAGGTGGTCTGGGTGGCCGGACTGTCGATGGCGCTGGGGCAGTTTGTCGGCGCCCGGCTGGGCTCCAACATGGTGGTGACCCGGGGTACCCGTATCATTAAACCCATGCTGGTGACGGTGTCATTGGTGATGTCGGTACGCCTGCTGTGGCAACAATATCCGGCCTGGTTTGCCTGGGTCTCCCTGTGATGCTGGCAAGGCTTTTTCGGCAACAACAGCGCAAGTATCAATACTGGCTGCTGGGGCTGGGTCTGGCGCTGGTGGCGGCCATGTTGCTCAGCCTGCAGCTGGGTGCGGTGGGGGTGGGCATAGAGGCGCTATGGCAGCCGGTTTCCAAGCTGGAGCAACAGGTGTTCTGGCAGTTGCGGCTGCCACGCACCCTGTTGGCGGTGCTGGTCGGCGCCAGCCTGGCGCTGTGCGGGGCCGTGCTGCAGGTATTGCTGCATAATCCGCTGGCCGAGCCGGGGCTGATTGGTATTTCCAGCGGGGCCAGCCTGGCGGCGGTGTTGACCCTGTCGCTGTCGGTGCATCTGGGTTTGAACCTGCCTTACTGGAGCCTGTCGCTGGCCGCCTTTGTCGGCGCCCTGCTGGTCACCCTGTTGTTGCTGGCGCTGTCGCGCCGTCGCCTGGGGCCGGGGGCCTTGCTGCTGTTCGGGGTGGCGGTGGGTATTCTGGCCAATGCGGTACTGACCTGGCTGCTGTATCTGGCCGACGATGCCTCGCTGCGCAGCTTTCTGTTCTGGATGATGGGCAGCCTGGGCCACGGTCAGCCGCTGTCGTTGTGGTGGTGGCTGCCGGCGCTGCTTGCCCTGACCTGGCTGGTGCGCCAGGGGCGGCGGCTCGATTTACTGGCACTGGGCGAACATCAGGCACGATTGCTGGGACTGAATGTGCGCTGGCTGCAACCCCGGCTGGTGCTGGCGGTGTGTTTGCTTACCGCCTTCAGCGTGGCCATGGCCGGCCCCATCGGCTTCGTGGGCCTGGTGGTGCCGCACCTGCTGCGGCTGCTGGCGGGCGGCAAGCAGCGGTTTTTGCTGCCCGCATCCATGCTGGCCGGGGGCCTGGTGCTGACCCTGGCCGATGTGGCGGCGCGCACGGCGTTGACGGTGGGCGAGCTGCCCATCGGCGCCGTTACCGCCACCCTGGGCGCGCCGGTGTTCATCTGGTTACTGGTGCGTCGTCATGCTTGAATTCGAGAACTTTATCCAGGCCCGGCGGGTCGGCCCCGTTAGCGGCGAATGTGCGGCGGGTCGGCTGACGTTGCTGATCGGCCCCAACGGCAGCGGCAAGTCCAGCCTGCTGGCGGGGGCGGCGGGCCTGAGTGACAGCGACGGCAAGGGCCGGGTTCGGCTGGCAGGCAAGGACCTGTCCGGTTACAGCCTGCATGAGTTGGCCCGGCACAGGGCCATGCTGGCCCAGCAGGCGGTATTGCCTCACGGTCTGCGCGGTTATGAATTGCTGGCACTGGCGGCCGAACCGCTGGGTGGGGTGAGCGAGGCGGCGTGCCGGGTAATGGCCGAGCTGGCGGGGCCGCTGGGGCTGAACTCGCTTTACAATCGCCAGCTCGACACCCTGTCCGGCGGCGAACAGCAACGATTACTGATTGCCGGGACCCTGCTGCAGGTGGATCCTGCCATCAACCCCGACGCTCGCCTGCTGCTGCTGGACGAACCCCTGGCGGGGCTCGACTGGCATCATCAGCTCGCCACCCTGCGTTTGTTGCGCGGTTATGCGCAGCGGGGACTGGCGGTGGTGGCCTCCATTCACGACATCAACCTGGCCTGCCAGTATGCGGATGACGTCTGGTGCCTGCATAAAGGCAAACTGGCTGCTTTTGGCGGGCCCGAGGTGATTACCCCACAACTTATCGCCGAGGTGTTCGAGGTAAAGGTTCGGGTGCTGGAGCAGGACGGCCACCGAATTATGCTGCCGGAGGAATAAAAGCAGAGATTAAAGCAAAGGGCCTACAGCAACCCCACCCCGACCCTCCCCTTGCGTTGCACCCCGCTGTGGTTCTGCCAAGTTCGAGGCTAAGGGGAGGGAGCAAACCGGCGCTGTGTCTACCGTTCGGCGCCGAGCTGCTCCTCCCCCTTGGCTGCGGAAACAGGCATGACGGTGGATGTTCGCTAGGGGGAGGCGGGGTGGGGGTGTTGCTGCGGATCAGGCCACGCTAAACCTTCAGGCGATATGCATGACCTGCAGACAAACCGTTTCCTGCAAGCTTGCGCCAGCTAAAGCGACGCCTTGTCACGCCTCACGCCTTACGCCTCACGCCTCAACTGCCTGATACAGGGTTTCCAGTAATTGCTCGGTGTCGCTCCAGCCCAGGCAGGCGTCGGTGATGCTCTGGCCGAATACGTCTGCCTTGCCGTCCACTACCTCCTGGCGACCCGACTCGATAAAGCTTTCGGCCATCACCCCGGCAATATGGCGGCTGCCGTTGTTCAGCTGGTTGCAGATGTCTTCGGCCACCAGCAGCTGGCGCTGATGCTGCTTGAGGCTGTTGCCATGGCTGAGATCCACCACCAGCCGGGGTGACAGCCCCACCTGCGCAAGCCCCTTGGCCGCTTCGGCCACGCTGTTTGCATCGTAGTTGGGTGTCTTGCCGCCGCGCAGGATCAAATGACCGAAGGGATTGCCGCTGGTCTGATAGATGGTCATCTGGCCGTCTTTGTCCGGCGAGCAGAAAATGTGCGGGTGACTGGCCGCGCGCACCGCGTCCAGGGCAATCTGGATGTTGCCATCGGTACCGTTCTTGAAGCCCACCGGGCACGACAGGGCCGAGGCCATCTCCCTGTGTACCTGGGATTCGGTGGTGCGCGCGCCGATGGCGCCCCAGCTGATCAGATCCGCAATATACTGCCCGGTCACCATATCCAGAAACTCGGTGGCGGTGGGCAGGCCCAGGGCGTTGATGTCGCACAACAGCTTGCGCGCCAGCTGCAGGCCGGTGTTGACGTCGAAGCTGCCATCCAGGTGCGGATCGTTGATCAGCCCCTTCCAGCCGACGATGGTGCGCGGCTTTTCGAAATAGGTGCGCATCAGGATGCACAGTTTATCGGCGTAGCGGGCGCGCAAGGGCGCCAGCCGCTCGGCATAGGCGAGGGCAGCGGCCGGGTCGTGAATGGAGCAGGGGCCCACGATCACCAGCAGCTTGTGGCTGGTACCGGCCAGAATGGCTTCAATCTCGGCGCGGGCGGTCAGCACCGTCTCGGCCATGGTGTCGGTAAGCGGAAATTGGGTATTCAGCTGGTGCGGGGTGATCAGCGCCGCCAGGCGGCGACTTCTCAGCTCATCGGTGTTTAATGTATGGGTATCTAAGGACATGGAGCTCGCTGCTATAAAGTCGGAGTGCCGTAGCACGATGTCCTTACCATAACGGAAAGCCGTGGCAGGGAAAACCACGGCGAAGGGATAAATCCGGGGCTTAGGGGTTGGTAAAGCGCTGGCCGGAGATCTCCGGGTGGTAAATCGGCTGAATCACGTTGCCGGCCGGGTCGGTAATGTGAAAGCTGCGTGCGCCATCGCCGTGATCGTGGGGCCGGTCCAGCATGGTCACGCCCTTGCTCTTCAGGTACAGAAACCACTGTTCTAGCTCTTCCTTGCTGTCGACGATAAAACCGAAATGATCCATGCTCTGCACGCCGCTGGCCGGCAGGTCCGAGCGGCCCAGAGACAGGTTGTCGTTGCCGCAGGTGAGGTACACCAGATCCTTGTGCGCCCGGCGCAGCAGCTCCATGCCCATGATCTCGGTATAAAAACGCTCACATTCTTCCAGGTTGGGCATGGTGAAGGCGATATGGCGCATGCCGTTCAAACGACTGGGTCTTTCCATGGCGGGGCTCCTTGTCTCTTGGCTAAAAATATTGTGTACTATTTGTTGATTTTAGATAAACAAATGGAGTTTACAATGTATTCGATTATTGTCAAAACCAAGCTCAAGCCCGGCACCACCGACGCCTTTCTGGCCGCCATGCTGCCCAACGCCGCCGCCTCGGTACGTGACGAACCCGGTTGCCATACCTTTGACGTGCTGCAGGACAAGGCCGATCCCGAGCTGTTCTGGCTGTACGAAATCTATCAGGACGAAGCGGCCCTGGCCGAGCACAAGCTGAACCCGCACTACAAGGCCAGCCGCGCCGTGGTGACCGACCTGATTGCCGAGCAGTCGGTGATCCGCGCCGACGTACTGGCGGTCAATCCGGGCCGTTAAGCCGCAGGCCCCGCGTTCTGGCGGGGCTTCACCATCGACGAGGCGCCGATGACGCCCCGGAGTGGAAAAGGAAGGCGGTGGGCGATATGCTGACCGCACTTTCTTAATTGCCTGATATTGCCCATGACAGCACCACAAGACATGATGCACAGCGACACCCTGATGCAGCAGTTGACCCACTGGGGCATAACGCCGCCGCTGATTGAACACCCGCCGCTTTTTACCTGTGACGATGCCGACCGCCTGCTGATCAGCCGTCCCGGCACCCGACTCAAAAACCTGTTTCTGCGTGACAACTACGGCCGCCGCCACGCGCTGTTGCTGACCCGAGCCGACAAGCAGGTGGATCTGAAAGCCCTGTCGCGCGACATCGGCTGGTCCCGGCTCGGCTTTGCTTCCGCCGACCGGTTGCAGCGTTATCTCGGCGTCGAGCCCGGTCATGTGTCGGTGCTGGCGCTGGTGAACGACAGCGCACAACAGGTGGAGTTGTGGCTGGATCGGGAGCTGGAAACCGGTGACGACTTTCACTGTCACCCGCTGCGCAACACCGCCACCCTGCTGTTGAGCAAGACCGACCTGATCAGGTTCACTGGCCAAACCGGTCACTCACCCCAATGGCTGTCGGTGCCGTCCCGTTAAAGAGCCGGGATTAGGGACTGGAGAATCGGGATTGGGTAAGTAATGCTGCATAACAGGTGTGGTTCTGTCGTCATTCCCGCATGTCCTCTCTTGTCATTCCCGCGAAGGCGGGAATCCAGGGCCTGTTGCGCAGATTTGTCAGCCTGCGCTTCTCCTGCAAAGACACTGGACCCCCGCCCCCGCCACTTACAGCTTATAGCTTACGGCTTACCGCTCCCCGAAGGGGGTTATGCCGGCTCTATCCGTGCCGGCAGACCCTGGCGAACGGCGGCGCCGCTGGTCCAGTCCAGCCAGACGTTGGCCACCTCCTTGCGGGTCGGATCCATCAGGCCGAGATCGTTGAGGTTGACGCCGGCCCCCAGCCGGGGGTTGGCCGCCATCGGCGTGCCGTCCACCAGATGGGGGCGGGCGCCGTTGATATTGCCCAGCAGGGTGTTGAGGGTGAGTACCGCAAAGGCGGTGTAGAAGGCGTTGCCGCTCATCATGCCGCCGTGAGCATCCACCACCGCCTGACGGCCATGACGTTTCAGCTCCCGGCCCAGCCCTTCGATGATGTTGACCGGTACTCCGCAATCTTGGCTGTATTCGGCCAGGGTCTTCTGCAGCGCCGACCGTTTCAGGCACTGCAGCGATGACATGACCTGAACCGGCACGCCTTTGATGGTAACTGTGCGCTCTACCCACAGCGCCGCCGGACGGGCCGAGGTATGGGGCATCAGCTCGCCGCTTTCGGCATCGACCACCAGTTGGGTGTCGGCATCGCCCATATCGAGGTCGGCGGCGGTCAAAAAGCGCCCGGCTTCCGGGTGCGGCGCCTGAATCACCAGATGAGTGGCGTTGCTGTGGCTCGGCTCACCGGCGGCGGCCTGGGCCGCCAGGCCGGGCTGAGCCAGATAAGACTGATTGATGCCGTCGTTTTCCATCAGCCAGCGGATCAGCGCCAGTGCCAGCGCATCGTCGGTGGCGGGCTTGATGGGCACCCAGCGGCCGCGTTCTTCATTCTGGCGGCTGATGCTGTTGGGCAGGGTGGGGGCGACCACCACATAATCCAGCCCGCCTTCGCTGCGGGCATGAGCCAATTGGCGGCCCTGACGCTTGAAGGGGTTACCGGCCTGGGCCGGCGAGGTGCCGATGCAGAGCACGAAACGGGCGTGATCCCAGTCCGGCTTGCCGTGGGCAAACTTGTTCAGATCGTTGAACACGGCACCGGATCCGGCACGAAAACCGAAGCCGCAATAGCTGCCGTGGTGGCCGAAGTTGCGGGTACCGAAGCTGTTGAACACGAAACGCTTGAGGAAGCTGTCGCGGCCCTCGTCACCGGCATTGGTCACCAGCAACTGGTTGGCTCTGGGGCCAAACTCGGGGTTGTCGGCATCCACCGGAGTGTTTAGGTCGCGAATGACGCGCAGCCCGTCCACATGGCCTTCACCGAAGAGGTCACCGCCTTCCACTACTTCCTGCAGCAGTTGCTCGAAGCCGATGCTTTGCCACTTGCCTTCGCCGCGTTTGCCGGCCCGCTTGAGAATGCGGGTGAGGCGATAGGGGCTTTGCAGTTGTTCTCCCAGTGCCGCGCCGCGCGCGCAGGCGGTGGATCTGTGCTCCAGCCCCGCTTCGCCGGCCAGTTGGGTAAACACCTGGCGCACCGGAGTTTCCTGTGGCGGCGCCTTGGGGTTGGACAGAGGATGATAGGGGTTGCCGGCGATGCGCAGCACCTTGTTGCTTTGAGTATCTACCCGGGCGCGCAGGCCGCACTGGGTCCAGCAGCCAAAGCATTGTACCGGGCTGACCACCTGATGCTCCGCCATGGTCAGCTCGCCGTTCGGCGCTATCATGAATTCCGGCTGCAGGGCATTGCCGGCAATGGCGTCGTTGGTGGGCACGCCGCTGGTGCCGTTGAGCAGCCCCTTGACCGCCTTGTTGACCGGGTCGGCATAGCCGAGGGCAAAGGCACCGGTGCCACCGGCGATCATGCCGGCTTGTAGCAGGGTGCGACGTTTCTTATCCATGACGGACTCCCATATGATCCAGTAAGGCCCAGACGGCGCCGGCCAGTGCCAGCCACAGTCCGAGAGTGCCCACAACGATGAGGCCGGCCGAGCCCAGCAGGTCGGGGCTCAGGTGATAGAGACCGGCGCCGTATTTGGGCACGGTTTGCACATTCATCAGTACCACCCAGCGAAAGCCCCAGGCGCACAGCAATGCCAGCAATGCGGGCAGGGCATCGAAGGCCGACACCGGGCGGCGATTGCGAACAAGGCACAGCAGCCACAGCGAGGCGCCGCCGGCCAGCGACAGCAACAACAGATGGCGCCAGAAGGTAAAATTCAAAAACAGCCGCCGGGCTTCCAGCCAGGAGGGACTGCCCAGCATCATGCCGGACATCGCCCACAGCAGCATGGCCAGGGTCAGGGCCGCCAGGGTGGCGGTCATGGCGCGGCGCAGCGTGCGGGGCGAGGAGCCGCTATCGGCGCGGGGCATCATGACCTCCAGCAGCAGCAAGAGGCCGAACAGGGCGAGAAAGGCCGTCAGCAACAGATTGACCGGCAGCCAGGCGGTATCCCACAGCGCGCGGGAGCGCACCACCCTGATCTCCATGCCGGTATAAAGCAGGATGCCGATGGCCGCCAGGGCGGTCAGCCAGGCCAGGGCGTGCAGCACTCGTCCCCGGGGCCAGAGCGGCAGTGCCAGCCACCACTTGAGCCAGGGTTGTTTGGGGCTGAGATGGGGCCGCAGCAGGCTGAACGACACCAGCAGCGCCAGCGTCACGAACACCGGCAAAATCAGTGCGCCCAGCCACATCCAGGAGCCGGGAGTGAGCTGGGTGTAGAAATGCCAGAAGCGAAACGGCTGATGCAGATCGGCCAGCAGCGCCACCGGGCCGGTAACGGCGCTGATGCCCAGTATCAAGGCCAGGCGGCCGCACCAGGGATGCAGCGCAGTGCGCTCGTTCAACGCCCATGGCAGCAGCAGGGCGGCGCCGGCGGCCAGCCCGATCAGAAAGAAATATTGCACCGCCCAGGGCAGCCAGGGTGCCTCGGCGTGAGTGGTGAGCAGTTCGGTAACCGGCATGGAGCCTCCTTAACCGTGATCCGGGAACCAGAGCCCGGGTTGACCGTCGATGCGATTCACGAATTCTTCGCCGAGGCCGATGTAGTACACTTGCGGCGCCGTGCCCTGTTCGGGCTTGAGTACCTTGAGGTCGGCGGCATGCTCGCCGAGCAGGCGACTGATCTGGCTGTCGGGATCCTTCATGTCGCCGATGACCCGGGCGCCGCCCACGCAGGACTCGACGCAGGCCGGCAGCAGGCCCACTTCCAGCCGGTGCACGCAAAAGGTGCATTTGTCGGCGGTCTGGGTTTCGTGATTGATAAAACGGGCGTCGTAGGGACAGGCCTGCACACAGTAGGCGCAGCCCACGCATTGCTTGTTGTCGACCACCACTATGCCGTCGTCGCGTTGGTAGGTGGCCTGGGTCGGACACACCGGCACGCAGGGCGGATTTTCACAGTGGTTGCACAGGCGAGGCAGCATCACCTGAGTAACCTGTTGTGTGTCTTCCATCTCGACTTCGTATTGTTGTACCGTGGTGCGAAACTGGCCGATAGGGGGCAGGTTTTCCATGCTGCAACTGACGGTGCAAGCCTGGCAACCGATACACTTGCGCAGATCGATGACCATGCCGTAACGTTTGCCGGCAGACGCCGGTGCCGCCTGCAGCTCGGTCACCGGAATCAGGCTGGCACCGGCGGTGAGCCCGGTCAGATTTCTGAGAAATTGTCGTTTACTGGCGTCCATAATGAGTTCCTCGGTAAAGGATGAGTCCATTGTCCCGGGGAGTGGCTTCTTCGTTCTACTGTGGTTTTCCACATAAGGGACTTCGACTTGATCTGGAACAGGTTTTTAGCATGCCTGGGGCTCTTGCTGTTGTGTGTTCCGCTCGCCTCGGCCGAGACCTATCGAGTCGGCTTGCTGGCGTTTCGCGGTGAGATGCAGTCTCGCGCCGAGTGGGCGCCCACCCTGGAGGCGTTGAATCGGGCGCTGCCCGCGCATCGCTTCGAGGGGCGGTATCTTACCCAACAGCAACTGGACGACGAACTGGCCGCCGGCCGGCTCGACTTTGTGGTGACCAACCCGGCGCACTTTGTGCTAAGCCGGGGCCAGGGGCTGAACTGGCTGGCATCTTATCTGGATCCGCATTACGGCCAGGCCAGACAAAGCGTGGCCGGTACCCTGTGGGTGCGGGCCGACAGCGACATCACCGACGTTGGGCAATTAGGCGGAAAGCCGGTGGGGGCGGTGCACCAGCAGGCCTTTGGTGGCTACCTGCTGGTGGCAGAGCAGTTGCGGCGCCAGGGGGTGTTGCCGGCCGAATTGAAGCTGCGTTTTACCGGTTATCCGGTGGATGCCCTGGTATACCTGCTGCGTGACGGCGCCCTGAATGCGGCCATGTTGCCCGCCTGCCTGCTGGAAAGCATGGTGCAGGAAGGCCTGGTGACGCGCACCGACTTTCGAGCGCTGATGGTGCAGGATGATGCCATTTGTGTGCGCTCGACCCCTCTGTATCCGGGCTGGAGCTTCGCCGCCGTGGGAGCGGCAGATGAAGCATTGTTGCGAGCCATTAGCCAGGCCCTGCTCAACCTGGAGCATCGGGGGCGCCCTCAGTGGGGGGCGGCCATTCGGCTGGATGACGTTGAACGCTTGCTGGCAGACTGGCAACTGGGGCCGGCTTTTGACTCAACGTCGCCCTTGCAGCTGCTACGCCAGGTGATTGACCGTTACTGGCCTTTTCTGGCCGCCCTTGCGGCCATCGTGCTGGCCATGTTGCTGCATCACTATCGGGTGACCCTGTTGTTGCTCAGGCGCACCTTGGAGCGGGATAAGCTGCACGATCTGATGCAACACAAAGAGCAGGAGCTGGCTCAGGCGCGGCAACGCACCCTGGTAGGTGAAATGGCCACCGGCCTGGCGCACGAGCTGAACCAGCCGCTGTCGGCCATTCAGGCCTATGCCCAGGCGGGAGAATTGGTGAGTGAAGCCGGGCCACAACAGGAGGCCTTCAGTCATATCGTGAAGGAAACCGAGCGGGGTGCGGCCATTATTCGGCGTTTTCGCCAGTGGGCCACCCAGCCGCTGCCGGTAGCAGAGCCATTTGCACCGGCGGACCTGTGCCGGGATCTGGTGACGCGCATTGGCCCACGGGCCGCCGCGAAGGGAGTGCGGCTTTCGGTTCACACCGAGGCCGGCACCCTGCTGTCGGTGCGTCCGGCGATAGAGCAGATCCTCAATAATCTGCTCGGTAATGCGCTGGATGCCCATGCCCGTGCAACACGGAAGCAGGCCGACAACGGCACCATGTTGCTGACCGCTCATCATCAAGCAGGCGGCTGGCGGCTGACGGTGGAAGACGATGCCGGCGGGGTAGACAGTCACATTATCGAGGCGATGCAGCAGAGCCTGCCCGCCAGCCACTATCACGGCATGGGCATAGGGCTGCTGGTCAGCCACCGGCTGGCGCTTCGCCTGGGGGGGAGCCTGACGCTGGTGAATACCGGCGAAGGTACCAGAGCCACACTGTTTTTACCCGAGGAGAGCTGATGCATATTTACATTCTGGACGACGACGAACAGGTGGTGGCGGCCAATCGCTTTCTGCTCAAGGCGATGGGCCACGACAGCCTGGGCTGGTCACACCCGCAGCAGTTTCTGGACGAGCTGGATGATAATAAGCCGGCTATTTTGCTGCTGGATCTGGCCATGCCGGTGTTGGACGGCCTGGCGGTTCAGGACGCGCTGCGCCGGCGCAACAGCACGGTGGCGGTGATACTGCTGACCGGGCACGGCGATGTGCCCCAGGCGGTAATGGCGATGAAGCGGGATGCGGTGGATTTTCTCGAAAAACCGGTTGATGCCCGCCGGTTGGCTACCGCTCTGAGTCAGGCCCGGCTGAAGCTGGAGCAGTTGGTGGCGCAGGCGCGGGTGCACCGGTGTTTCACCCGGTTATCGGCCCGCGAGCGGGAAGTGGTGTCGCTGGTGGCCGCCGGCCTGACCAACAAGGCCATTGCCGAGCAACTGTGCGTAGCCGTGCGCACGGTAGAAGTGCACCGCGCCTCGGCCATGAGCAAGCTGGAGGTGGCCAACATGGCCGAATTGCTTAACCACTGGCAGCTGTATCGGGGGAGGGAACGTGAGGGGTGAGGGGAAAGGGCCGTGTTTCGTAGAGGCGAATTCATAAGTTGGCGCCGTGCTGCTCCTCCCCCTTGGCTGTGGAGTTACAGGCATAACGGCGGGTTTTCGCCAGGGGGAGGCGGGGAGGGGGTGTCATTGCAGACCGAGACACTGAGCCTGCGGAACATGCAGATATTCTGCCGTAACCCCTCCCCAACCCTCCCCTTGCGTTGCACCCCGCCGTTATTCTGCGGGAACCGTGTTCAGGGGAGGGAGCAAACCGGCGCGATGCCTGAAATAGCATACTTCCGATAGTTTGCGCCGCATAAATGGTATCTACAATTTTGCCTCACGCCTCACGCCTCACGCCTCACGCCTCACGCCTCACGCCTCACGCCTCACGCCGGCTGGCTCAATTCTCCGCGTAAATTCCGTTTCATCAGCTCGCGTATTTCTTCCGGCGGCAGGTTTTTGCTGAGCAGGTAATGCAACTTGGTCAGTGCCGCTTCGGTGGTCATGTCGTAACCCGAGATCACCCCGGCCTGGGCCAAAGCGTGGCCGGTGGCGTAGCCGTCCATGTTGACGGTGCCGCGCAGACACTGGGTCAGGTTAACGATAATCACGCCCCGGGCCGAGGCCTCGGCCAGCAGGGTCAGCATGGCCTCGTTCTGGGGGGCATTGCCCACCCCGTAAGACAACAGCAGCAGCGCCTTGACCGGCTGCTGCAGTATATTGCCGAGAACCGCAGCAGAAATGCCGGGGTAGAGGGTGACCACGCCGATGGGCTGAGGCGTGATGGGGCTGACGGTCAGCGGCTTGCCGGTGGACGTGCCAAGCTGGCCCGACTCCAGGCTGATATGAATGCCGGCATTGAGCAACGGCGGAAAGTTGGGCGAGTCGAAGGCCTGAAAACCGTCGGCGTGCACCTTGCTGGCGCGGTTACCCCGATACAGCCGGTTGTTGAAGAACAACCCCACCTCGTGGATGGGATAGTTGGCGGCCACATAGAGGGAATTGAGCAGGTTGGGGCGGCCGTCGGATCTCAGCTCGGCCAGAGGGATCTGCGAGCCGGTGACGATCACCGGCTTGTCCAGATCTTCCAGCATGAACGACAGCGCCGCGGCGGTAAACGCCATGGTGTCGGTGCCGTGCAGCACAACAAAGCCATCGTAGTCGTCGTAGTTGGTCTTGATGTCATCGGCAATGCGCTGCCAGTCGGCGGGGGTCATGTCCGACGAGTCGATCAGCGGATCATATTCGTGAATATGGTAGGCCGGCATTTCCGAGCGATGAAACTCCGGGGTATGAGCCAGGCAGTCGGTCATGAAGCCGGCGTGGGGCACATAGCCCTTGGCGGATTTCTGCATGCCGATGGTGCCGCCGGTGTAGGCGATGTAGATTTTTTTCTGGCGCATTAAAACTCCTGGCATTCAACACACAGCACATACTGGCCGCGCACATCGTCGAAATGGCTCAAGGCCGACAGTTCGCTCTTGAGCTGCTCACCGGCCGGGCGCAATACCGCCGGCAGGGCGGCGGTGGCCCAGTCGCTCAGCACACCCGAGTCCAGCAGCAGCTGTTCCAGCAGTATGTCCTTGGCGGAAGTGGGCAGCTTGACCGGCTTGACGCTGAATTCCGGCAGTTCGGCCAGCCCGGCGGCACCGGCCAGGGCATCGTTCAGGTAGCCCAGTTCATCCACCAGGCCCAGCTCTTTGGCGTCCTGTCCGGTCCAGACATGGCCCTGAGCGGCACGCTCCACCTGCTCCGGATTCATGCTGCGGCCCTTGGCTACCAGGTCGACGAACTGATCGTAGGTGTGCTCGACCCCCATCTGGATCAGCTGCTTGGTGTGCTCCGGCAAACCGGTGGTCAGGCCCGCGCCCACAAAGTCGGTGGTGCCTACGCCGTCGGTATGCAGGCCCAGTTTCTCGAACGCTTCCTCGAAGGTGAGGAAGAGACCGAACACGCCGATGGAGCCGGTGAGGGTGGTGGGGGCGGCGTAGATTCTGTCGGCGTCGGCGGCTATCCAGTAGCCACCGGAGGCGGCGATGCTGCCCATGGACACCACCAGCGGCTTGCCGCTTTCCTTGAAGCGCAACAGGCTGCTGCGGATCTGCTCGGCGGCAAAGGCGCTGCCACCGGGGCTGTCGATGCGCAGCACCAGGGCGTGAATGTCCGCATCGAGCCGGGCTTCATCAATCAACTGGCTCAGGTATTCATCGTTGATGGTATTGGGGCCCGCATCGCCGCCCATGATGGCGCCGCTGGCGGTGATCAGACCCACCGCCGGGGCGGCGTTTTTGCGTGGCGCGCTGTGGCTGAGGTAGGTGGGAATTTCCACGCTCATGTAGCGGTTGGTCTGACTGTCCCAGCCTACCTGCTCGGCCACGGTTTGCAGCATCTCGTTACGGCTGGCCAGCCTGTCGACCAGTCCCTGCTCCAGGGCGTAGCGAGCCGGATCACCATTGACGGCACCAAAGCGGCTCAGCAGCTGCTCTTTGCTCGGATTGATATGATCGGCGGGAATGTCCCGAAGTGTGACGATGTTGTCCTGATAATGCTGCCACAGCTGGCCGAGCCAGCGCAGGGTGTCTTCACGGCTCTCTTCGGACATGTCGTCGCGCAGGTAAGGCTCGACGAACGACTTGTAAGTGCCGACCCGAAACACATGGGGGGTGATGTTGAAACGCTCGAAGGCCGACTTGTAATGCAGCCGATAGACGCCCAGGCCCTGAATGGTAACGGCGCCGGCCGGATTCAGCAGCACTTCGTCGGCGTGGGCCGCCAGATAATACTGGCCCTGGGTGTAGTAGTCGCCAAGGGCATACACCGGCTTGCCGGAGGTCTTGAAGCCCTCGATGGCTTCACCCACTTCATCAAGCTTGGTGAGGCTGGACTCGCTCATGTTCTGCAGTCGCAGCACCAGGGCGCCGATGCGCTCGTCGTTGCGGGCCCGATCCAGGGCTTCCTTTATTTGACTCAGGGTCATGGGGGGCGGCGTGTTGTCGCCGGAAAGCCATTTTTCGGCCAGGCGCCGGGGGCTGGCGATGGTGTCCTGCTCCAGTATCGGGCCGGTCAGGGTCAGGGTGAGCGCGGCCCTGGCCGGCAGGGTGGGCGCTTCATCCTTTGAGCTGAATACCAGCACCACAGCAACCAGTATGGCGAGAAACAGCAGGTTGATAATCAACATGCGAATGGCATTCAGTACCCGACCCAGAGTACGAAACACCCACTTGATGGCAGACCACATAGCAACGCCTTAATCGGAATAGTTTTCGAATCAATCCATTATGACGGCAGTGACTTCACAATGCCACGAGCGGTAAGCGGTTTACCGTAAAACGAGTGTTTGAAAACGCCCCCTGGATCCATTAGCCTCAAGTGGTCAAACCTGTCTTGTTCGGCGGAGGGAGCATGAGCCATTACCCGCATTTACTGGCCCCCTTGAATCTGGGCTTCACCACATTGAAAAACCGGGTGATCATGGGGTCCATGCACACCGGGCTGGAAGAAGAAAAAGGCGGTTTCAAGAAGCTGGCCGCCTTTTATCGCGAACGGGCCCGCGGCGGTGTGGGGCTGATCATCACCGGCGGCATTGCCCCCAACTTTCGTGGCCGGCTGCTGCCTCACGCCGCGCAGCTCGGTTTTTCCTGGCAGGTGCCCCGCCACCGTCTGCTGACCGAGGCGGTGCATCAAGAAGGCGGCAAAATCGCCCTGCAAATTCTGCATGCCGGTCGTTATGCCTGGCATCCTTTTTTGCAGGCGCCGTCGGCCGAGGCGGCGCCCATCAGCCCGTTCAAGCCCGGCGCCATGAGCGAGCGTCAAATTCGCAACTGCATCAAGGACTTTGCCCATACCGCCGTGCTGGCGCGCCAGGCCGGGTACGACGGGGTCGAGATCATGGGCTCCGAAGGCTATCTCATCAATCAGTTCATCTGTGCCCGTACCAACCACAGAGAGGACGACTGGGGGGGCAGCAGTGATAACCGCCACCGTTTTGCGCTGGAAATCGTACAGGCGGTGCGCGCCGCCGTGGGCGATGATTTTATTCTTATCTTTCGGCTGTCGATGCTGGATCTGGTGGAGCAGGGATCCAGTCTGGAGGAAGTGATAGCGCTGGGGCGGGCGCTGGAGCAGGCCGGTGTCAGTCTCATCAATACCGGCATCGGCTGGCACGAGGCCCGGGTACCGACCATCGCCACCAGCGTGCCCAGAGCGGCGTTCAGCTGGGTGACCGAACAAGTACGGCAGTCGTTGTCGGTGCCGGTGATTGCCACCAACCGCATCAATACTCCCGAGGTGGCGGAACGGATACTGGCTTCCCATCAGGCAGATCTGGTGTGCCTGGCCCGGCCCTTTCTGGCGGATGCGGATTTCGTCAACAAGGCGGCGGCGGGCCGGAGTGCGCTTATCAATACCTGCATCGGCTGCAATCAGGCCTGTCTGGATCATGTGTTCAAGCAGCAGCGCGCCTCCTGTCTGGTCAATCCCAGAGCCTGCCATGAAACCGAGCTGAACTTCGTGCCCACCGCCGGCCCCAAACGGCTGGCGGTGGTGGGCGCGGGGCCGGCCGGGCTGAGCTTTGCCTGCGTGGCCGCCGAGCGCGGTCACAGGGTCACCCTGTTCGAGCGGGCAGGCGAAATTGGCGGTCAGTTCAATTACGCCAAGCAGATACCGGGCAAGGAAGAGTTTTTTGAAACCCTGCGCTATTTTCGCCACCGGCTTCATCAGACCGGGGTGGATCTGCGGCTGAATAGTGAGGCCACCACCGAGCTGTTGGCCGGGTTTGACCAGGTGATACTGGCCAGCGGCATTCGTCCGCGCACCCCCGAGATAGACGGCATCGACCACCCCAAAGTGCTGAGCTATCTCGACGTGCTGGCCCGTCATGCTCCGGTGGGCGACAAGGTCGCCATTATCGGCGCCGGTGGCATCGGCTTCGATGTGGCCGAATTTCTGGTGGCCAAACCCAACCAGAATACCGAGCAATGGCTGGCGGAATGGGGCATCGACCGGCAATACCGGGCGCCGGGCGCGCTAATGTCGCCCAAGCTGGCGCAGCCGAAGCGGCAGGTCTGGTTGCTGCAGCGCAAGGCGGGCAACCCCGGCAGGGGGCTCGGCAAGACCACCGGCTGGATCCACAAGGCCAGCCTGCACCACCACGACGTACAGATGTGGGGCGGGATCAGCTATCGGCGCATCGACGATGCGGGTCTGCACATAACGCGCGACGGTGAGTCGCTGTGCCTGGCGGTAGACAACGTCATTATCTGCGCCGGCCAGCAGCCGGATCGCAGCCTGCAGGCGGCATTGGAACAGCAGGGTAGCAAGGTGCATCTGATCGGCGGCGCCGACGTGGCGGCAGAGCTGGATGCCAAGCGGGCCATTCGCCAGGGCACCGAACTGGCGGCGGTGATTTGATGGTGAGGTGTGAGAGGAAAAGGGGGAGGGAGCAAACCGGCGCTGTGTTTAGAAATAGGCGCCGAATTGCTCCTCCCCCTTGGCAGCGGAAAAACAGACATGACGGTGGATTATCGCCAGGGGGAGGCGGGGTGGGGGGGGGCGGTACAGCGCCTCACAGCCTCAAAGACTTTATGCCCGGGCGCCGTGCTGCTAAGGTAGCGGGCATCAAAATACGAGCTTGTTACATAAGGTTTTAATTCATGGATGCACTGGAACTGTTACTCAATCGCCACTCCAATCCTCGGCTGATCGAGCCGGCCCCGGCCGGCGAGCAGCTGGAGGCCATTTTCAAGGCCGGGCTGCGGGCGCCGGATCATGCGGCCCTGACCCCCTGGGAATTTATCGTGTTCGGCGGTGAACAGCGGGAAAAGCTGGGTGACATTCTGGCCGAGGCCACTCGCGCCAAGGGTGACGATGAAGACAGCGTAGAGAAAGCCCGCCAGGCCCCCCTGCGTGCGCCCCTGGTGATCACCGTGGTGGCCAAGGTGAAGCCCCACGACAAGGTGCCGCAGCTGGAGCAGGAAATCTCCGCCGGCTGTGCGCTGATGGCGATGCAGATGGCCTCTCAGGCCCAGGGTTTCAACGGCATCTGGCGTACCGGCTGGTTTGCCTTTGATCGCGGCGTACATCAGGCGCTGGGCCTGACCGAGCAGGACCAGATCGTCGGCTTCCTGTATCTGGGCACCCCTCAGGTAGCAGTACGCAAACTGCCCGAGCGAGATCCGGCCCAGTTTGTGCGCTATTTCGCTTCGTAGAAAAATAAAAAGGGGTCGGAGTCATTTTATTTAAATGACTCCGACCCCTTTTTTGTGGTTATTTCTGGGCCTGTTGTTCCAGCTCCTGCAGCGCGGTTTCTGTATTGAGGTTGAAAAAGGCCTCGACCTGATCGCTGAAGTCTACGGTGACCAGCTGGTGGCGCTCAAACCATAGCTGCAGCTTGCGATCGCCCCCATCCAGATAATTACACAAAGACGGCAGCAACGACTGGTGTACCAGGGCGGTGGCCGCATGCAGCTGAATGCCGTCATCCACCACCGCAATTTGATCGTGATGGCGAATGGCGGCGCACAGCCGGTGTGCCAGATCCATCGGCACCAGCGGGCTGTCGCAGGGCACAAACAGCACCCATTCGCTGGGTGCATGGCTCAGTCCGGCCTCGAATCCGGCCAAAGGGCCGGCATAATGAACGTCGTTATCCGGTACCACCGGCGCCAGTTGCCGGTAGCAATCCAGATTACGGTTGGCATTGATCAGCACTTTGCCCACCTGAGGAGCCAGCCGTTCCAGCAGATGCACCACCAGCGGTTTGCCCCATAACTCCAGCAGCCCCTTGTCGGCCCCGTTCATCCGTCGCCCTTCGCCTCCGGCCAGAATAACGGCAGTGATATCTTTTGGATTCAGCATGATATTCCCAATAATTGCAGCTTATCGTTGATAGTAACCATATCACCGCGTGGGGGCAGGAGCTAAATCAAGAAATTGATATTTTTGTGGTACTTGCTCTCCTTGACGCCAGCTCCTAACATGGACGCGCCCGACTCTGTAACCAACCATCATCGCCGGTGCGTCCTGTCGTTAAAACAGGTATTGCCACACGACGACGCCATTGCACTCCAAGGGATAATAATGACAACAACTTCGCTCGACGGCCCTTTTCGCGGCCGTCCCGTTATTGCTTTGCTGGCCATGGTCGCGCTGATGCTGGCCGCCGCCAACCTGCGTGGGGGCCTGGTGGTAGTAGGGCCGCTGGTGATGGAAATTCGCGCCGCGCTCAACATCAGCGCCAGTGCCTTTAGTCTGCTGACCACTCTGCCCCTGCTGTGTTTTGGCGTCATGTCCATCTGCGTGCCCTGGCTGACCCGCCGCTGGGCGCCTCAGTGGCTGTCGATTGCCGGTTTGATGGTGATAAGCCTGGGCGTGGGGCTGCGACTGGTAGACAACTATCCGCTGGTGATCCTCGGTACTCTGTTGCTGGGCTCGGCCATTGCCGTGCTTAACGTCTTGATCCCGGGGCTGGTAAAAGCCTTTTTCCCCCGCCAGGTAGGGCTGATGACCGGCCTGTATTCGGTGACCCTCAGCCTGGGGGCCGGCATGGGCGTGTATCTGGCGGTGCCCCTGCTGGAGCAGTTTGGCGGCTGGCGTTATCCGGTGGCGCTGTGGGCGATATTGCCGCTGCTCAGCCTGTTGTTCTGGCTGCCGATGCTGAAGGTCAGCGGCGTGGGGCGACCACAAAACCCGGTGCGTGTCAGCCTGTGGCGAGACCGGCTTGCCTGGGCCATTACCTTCTACATGGGGCTGCAGTCGTTTTACTTTTATTCCATGGCCACCTGGTTGCCCAAAATTCTGCTTGAAAGCGGTCTGGATGCCCATCAGGCCGGCACCGCCACCGCGCTGATCAATCTGGTGAGCATTCCCTTCAATTTATGTGTGCCGATACTGGCGGCCAAAATGCGCAGCCAGCGCATGCTGGTACTGGGCACCTTTGTCGTGTCTTTCTGCGGCATTGCCGGGCTCTGGTGGCAACCGGCGGCGGCGCCGCTGCTGTGGGCATCGCTGATTGGCATGGGCTGCGGCAGTGCGCTCAGCCTGGCGCTGTCGTTCTTTGTGCTGCGTGCCGGTAATACTGCCGAGGCCACGGCGCTCTCGGCCATGGCCCAGAGCATCGGCTACCTGCTGGCGGCGCTGGGGCCGGTATCGCTGGGTTTGCTGCGCGATATGGGCGGTAACTGGCAAGTGGCGCTGCTGGTGATGCTGGCGCTGCAACTGGTGCAATTTGCCGTTGGCTGGTCTGCCGCCCGGCCGGTGAACGTGGTGCCGGACCAGGAACTCGGGGTCAGGTAATACGGCGATATATGAAACATTGGTGTTGAGATGTGGCTTCGCCACATTGCACAGCTGAAGCAGTGCCTACAGTTGCCCGAAGGGCTATTCTTGGTGGTTGGCGATTGATATTTATCCGGTCGCTGTTGTTTCTACCAGGGAGGGTTGAGCATGAAGAGGTTACCGCTATGGCTACCGTTGGTGCTGTTGTCGGGTAGCGGATACGCCGAGGGCATAGCGCCGCCTCCGCTGCAGCTGGCGGCAGAGTATCAACAGCAGGATGTGACCCATTACCGGGTCAGCGAAAAGCTGGACGGCGTGCGCGCCTACTGGAACGGGCGCGATCTTTTGTCGCGCGGCGGCCATCGGTTCTCGGCACCCGACTGGTTTGTGGCCGGCTTTCCGGATACTCCGCTGGATGGCGAGCTGTGGCTGGGCCGGGGCCGGTTTGAAGAGCTGTCGGCGGCGGTACGCCGTTACCGGCCCAATGAAGACGAATGGAAAAGCATTCGCTTTATGGTGTTCGACCTGCCTGCCAGCGAGCTGCCGTTTGAAGCCCGGCTGAACGCGCTGCAACGGCTGTTCTCACAGCTTGACTCCCCGTATCTGAAGTTGCTTGAACAGCGGCTACTGCCCGACAATACGGCTCTGGCGGCGTATCTGGCCGAGGTGGAAGCGCTGGACGGTGAGGGGCTGATGCTGCGCCACCGGGACAGCCTTTATTCGGCCAGCCGCAATCAGGACCTGCTCAAGCTCAAGCGTTTTCAGGATGCCGAGGCCCGCGTGCTGGCGCATCTGCCGGGGCAGGGCAAATATGCGGGAATGCTGGGTGCGCTGCTGGTAGAAACCGACGATGGTCGGCAGTTTCGGCTGGGCACCGGTTTCAGCGATGCCCAACGCCAACAGCCGCCGCCGGTGGGGGCGTTGGTTACCTATCGCTATCAGGGAGAAACCGGTCAGCGCCTGCCCCGGTTTGCCAGCTTCGTGCGGGTAAGAAACGACGAGCCGGAGCAGCCCGACTCTGGCCCGGCACCGGTCTCGGGAGTAAAGTAACCCCGTGTGCCGTTATTCTGAGGAACTCCGTTTTGTGTCTTATCGCCTTTTCGTGGCAACCGGAACAGTGCCGGCTGCATTTGCTGGCCAACCGGGATGAATTTTATGCCCGCCCCACGGCACCGGCCGACTGGTGGCCGGATGCGCCAGACATTTGGGCCGGGCGGGATTTGCAGGCCGGAGGTACCTGGCTGGGCATGAGTCGCGCCGGGCGCTTTGCCGCCTTGACCAATGTGCGCGAAGGCACTCCCGGAGCGGGCCTGCGCAGCCGGGGCGAGCTGGTGGCCGATTTTCTGACCGGCGAGCAGGCTCCGGCCGCTTATTTAGGGCAGGTGCTGGCAAATGGCGAGGATTACGCCGGGTTCAACCTGCTGGTGGGGGATCTTACCCGGGGCGAGCTGCATTACGGTGGCAACCGGACAGGCGTGGAGGCATGCCGGCTGACGGCCGGGCTGTATGGCTTATCCAACGCCATGCTCGACACCCCCTGGCCCAAGGTGGAACGGCTCAAGCAGGGGCTGGCCACACTCGGCCCGGTACATGAAGGCACGGCCTTCGGCCTGCTGGATGACGACACCCGGGCCGCGCTGGAACAATTGCCCAACACCGGCGTGGGGCCGGAGTGGGAAAGTCTGCTGTCGTCCATCTTCATTCAAAGCCCGGACTACGGCACCCGCGCGCAAACGGTGTTGTGTGTAGAGCAGGGCCGGGTGGCCATTACCGAGCAGGGGCGGGGGCCAAAAGGCGTTTTACTGGAGCGGCGGCAGGCCAGCTGGATGCTGCAACGGTAAGCTGAGTGGCACGAGTGTTTTTATGCTCATTCCTGTAGGTATGTAATCACCTAACGCCCGCGCACCAGAGGCAACACAGCTACCTCCCTCGACACGCTACAAGTACATCCCTGTAAGCTCGGACATGCCATCCCTGGCATGTCACGGCCGAGGGAGGCAATCTCTGTTGCCTCTTCTGGTATACAGCGTCTCCTGCATACAGCAGCAAGTGTTTTGCTCAATGGGATAGGGGATCAAATCCGGTGTCTGATTTTAGCTGCCACACAGGGGGCCGAGGCCACCACCAGCAGCACAATGGGCCACAGGTTGCCGTCCTTAAATGTGTAGGCTTCAACCAGCTGCGGCCACGACTTGTCCTGAATGAGGTAGCCAAAACTGAATTCAAACACCAGTGTCAGACTCAACCACCCGCTGCCGATGGCGGCATAACCTGCAGCATTTAACCGGCCAAGCCAGGGCAGGGTGAGGCAGGCCACGGCGAGAATCAGCACAGACAACAATATGCCGCTAAGCGGCAATGCCAGAGCGTTGCTCATCACCGGCATGAGCAGCGCTTCTCGCAACCCGCCATTGATGATGGCCAGCACCAGGATAACCAACCACAGCACAAACGCCTTGATGGTGATTTTGAGCATTACAGAGGGGTCCTCTCACAGATAACACCGGCAGCAGACCAGAACGTTCGCTTGGCCGCCCACTGCCGCCGGGCCTATGGGCTTTGCGGCGGTGCCACGGGCACCAGAATTTCGTTTCGGCGCAAAAACCAGGGCATGAAGGGCGGGTTATATCGGGCCCAAATGGGCTCGCCCACCACGCTAAAGCCGTTTTTGTTGATCCAGGCGTCCAGCTGCTCTTTGTGTTGCCGGTAATTCTTTTCGTTCCACAAACCCGAATAGGTTACCGCCGCCATGTGGCGCGCGGGAACCTGCCGCAATGTGATATTCGGGTCATTGGGGGTGGGCAGTGTTTCCAGCGAATAGGCGGCGGGCATCATGAAACTGATCGCCCAGCGGTCGTTTACCCGTTGCTGACCCACGGGGGAGGTCATGTCGATTTTTTCGCCTTCCGCCTGCTGGCTGACCGGGGCGGTCATGTCGATGCTCTGGCTGCTGGTGTTGTTGCCGGAAATATATTTGAACAGCCGGCCAAACGCCTTGCTACCGGCGTCATCGAAGTCTCCGCCGACCAGGGTTTCGGCAATAATATGGGACGCATATTCGCGCAGCTCAAAGCGGTTGTCCTGACGTATCACCCGGTATTCGGCTTCTTCGGTTGCCATCGCGTTGCCCATCCCCATCATGATTGCCAGCGTGATCCACGCCGTCTGTTTCAGGTACGTCATAACCATAGATCCTCTATCTTGTCATTCATCAAGCATATCGGCTGTGTTGCCTCTGATCCCGGCGGTTAACATGATCAGATGTTTATTTAAATTGGTATTGGTTCAAAAAGCGACGCAAAACTCCCTCTCTGCAAAGGTTCCATTTGAATTTTTCACGCGAAGAGGCACAATAACTGCCTTAACCATAGCCAGAACAAGGTGAAAGGGGCCCGGTCGCCCGCAAGATCCTGCGGTAGCCTGCATGAAGGAAAATCTGATGTTTTATACAGTGTATTTTCGAGCTTGCCGCCATCGTGCTCTCTATCAACAACCCATGCGCGGGTACAACAAATTCGGCTTGAAAATGCTCATAATATGAGCAGATTGAGACAGGGTCTTGTGGATAGTGCGCAAGTGGCCATAGATATCGCGCATGCGCGTTTTTGCTCATCACTAAACACGGCTGATTAATGGTAATTTATCTATTATCAATGGCTTATAAGTGAATTTTGAATTGGTGTGATGGCAGAAATATGAGCATGCGTACTATTAAAATGTTATGTGTAAATTCTGTTTGCACAAATTGAGCAATAAGTTGGAAAATTAAAGAATGCAAATCGATACCATAGTAATTGAGAGTCTTATACATAAATTAGGATATAAGCTATTAAGTGAAGGTGAGAAAATATTCTATAAGGAATACTCTGAACATAGCAGCTATATGATCCAAGTCGATTTTAATTCTTTGAAGATTGACTATGGATCAAAAATTAAAGTTGGTGACAAAACTACCAGTAACTTCTCAAGTAGTGAGAATTTTGTAGTATTAGAATGCATCGATAGACTGTTACACAAAGGCTACCCTCCAGAAAGGCTCTCTTTAGAACATAAGTGGCCGATGGGGAGAAAAGAAAAAGGAAAGCTGGATATTCTTGTTCTAGATGAGAACTCTAAAGCGTATCTCATGATTGAATGTAAAACATGGGGGGCAGAATTCAATAAAGAACAGAAAAAAATGGTTAAGGATGGCGGCCAACTTTTTTCATATTTTTTACAAGATAAATCAACTAAATACCTTTGTTTATATGCTTCGAGGCTTAGCAGCGACTTAGTTGAATATAAGAATGAAATAGTAAAATGTGACCCTCAATGGATAACGCTTACTAATCAAAAGGAAATCCATGATCACTGGAATAAGAACTTTAAAGATAATGGGATATTTGATGATTGGGCGAGTTCATATGACGTAGAAATTCGTTCGCTCGTGAGAGATAACCTTAAAGAACTCACGCGGGAAGATAGTGGCATAATATTTAATCAATTTGCCGAAATATTAAGGCATAATGTTGTTTCAGATAAACCTAACGCGTTTAACAAAATCTTTAATTTATTCCTATGCAAAGTTGTTGACGAAGACCGAAATTCAGATGAAGAGCTTCATTTTCAATGGCTGGAAAATGATACGCATATAGACTTACAAAAACGCTTGTCGGATCTTTATAAACAAGGAATGAAGGAATACCTGGCAAAAGAAATAACAGATTACTCAGAAAAACAACTTAACGAAAAGATACTTACTCTTGATAGCGAGTCAAGGGAATATATTAGAGAAATGTTTACTCGCATAAGACTCCATAAAAATAACGAGTTTGCTTTTAAAGAGGTGTTTGATCAAAAATCATTTGAAGAAAATGCCATTGTTGTTAAAGAGGTTGTCGAGTTGCTCCAACCATTTCAAATTCGTTATGGACACAAGCAGCAATTCCTAGGTGACTTTTTTGAACTATTATTAAGTACAGGGATTAAACAAGAAGCAGGTCAATTCTTTACGCCTGTTCCTATTGCAAAATTTATTATATCGTCAATACCTGTCAGAGAGATAATTGAAGAAAAAATATTAAAAAATGAAAGCAACTTCCTTCCCTATATAATAGATTATTCTGCAGGAAGCGGGCACTTCCTCACGGAATCAATGGATGATGTTCAGAAAATTATTGAGTCCATGGATGATGAAAGACAAAAGCCCTCTACAAAATTAAAAATCACAAGCTGGAAAGCGAGCCCGTTCGATTGGGCATATGACTATGTATACGGCATAGAAGCTGACTATCGCCTTGTTAAAACAGCTAAAGTCAGTTGCTTTCTTAATGGGGATGGGCTAGCAAATGTTATACATGCCGACGGCCTAGATAGCTTCGAATACAGCAATGATTACAAAGGTAAATTGAAGGAATTCAGTCATGATAATTCACAAGATAATTCTCAATTTGATATTCTAGTAGCAAACCCTCCTTACTCCGTTTCAGCATTTAAAAATACGATAAAAAACGGTGATAAATCATTTAGCTTATTTAAACACCTTACAGATGACAGCTCTGAGATTGAATGCCTTTTTGTTGAAAGAACTAAGCAGTTATTAAAACCTGGTGGCAAGGCAGGTGTGATATTGCCAAACTCATTCTTAGATAAAGCAGGTATCTCTTCTGGAGCAAGAGATATACTTTTTAAATACTTTAAAATTCGATCAATTGTTGAGCTAGGAACCAGCACTTTCATGGCAACTGGTGTAAAAACTGCAGTATTCTTTTTAGAAAGACGCGAAAATGCTGAGTGGAAAACTATCGAAAGAATTATAGAAAAATTCATATCTACTGGAAGGGATCAGAAGATTGATGGAATTGCCAAATCTTTCGAATCTTATATTTGTAATGTCTTTGGAGATTTTTCGGTTGCTGATTATCACTCACTATTAACTGGAAACCCGAATGAAAAGATAAAATCATCCGTTCTTTATATTAATTATTCGGACTGGTTTTATGAACTGCAAGAGATACGTTCACTAAAGGATTCTGATAGATTTAAGGACTTGGAGACTAGTAGTCAAGAAAGTTTACTAGAAAACTTACTTTTAACCAGAGTTGTAGAAATTGAAAAGAAGCGACTTATGTACTATTTCTTAACTTTTTCACAAGAACTCGTGCTTGTTAAAACTAATGTGGGCGAAGGAACAACAAAAGAAGAGAAAAAGAAAGAGGCTGAAGATGAGAAGAGGTTTATTGGCTATGATTTTAGTAGTCGCAGGGGGCACGAAGGCATTAGAATGAATGTAAATGATAATGACGAGTTTACTACGTCGTTATATGATGTAAACAATCATTTAAATCCTGAAAAGTAAACTCTTATATTTATAGTTCGTTCTTAGGAAATACACTACCGATAAATGAAAGTCTCGGAAATAACGTGAAGCTGATAAATTTAAAAAATATTATCGATTTTACACGTGTTAACTTCGATAATTCAATTTCGATTGGAACTGAGGCATCAAAAAAAGAAATAAAAAAGGACGCTATAGACCTGAAATTCGAAGAGCTGACAAGTGATGTTGAAATGGAAGCTCTTAACAAAATTATTAAGCTGCAAAACGGTAAAGGCTTGCCTAAGAACAAGATGCAAAAAGGAAACTGTACCGTCTATGGTGGAAATGGTATCACTGGTATGCATAGTGAATATCTATGTGAACAACCAACAATAGCCATCGGAAGAGTAGGAGCATATTGTGGTGCGGTGCATTTAACTAAAGAAAAATCTTGGATAACTGATAATTCAATGTTTATTGCAAGTATAAAAGATGGTGTGGATTTAGATTATTTATTTTTTGCGCTTCGTAATTTAAATTTGAACCAGTATGCAAGTCAATCTAGCCATCCAAATATCAAACAGCCAACTGTTTTGTTAAAAAAAATACCGCTGCCAAAAGATATTAATATTCAAAAATCAATTGCACAGGAGTTAATCGGTCTGAGAGGAAAAGTTAGTTAGTTCTCATCACATAACAAGCGCATGTTGTCGGACTGCTTTTCCGCTGTGCTCCAAAGCAGCCGCAAATGCGGGCGTTATCTTTTTCTGGAGTATCGTATGTTGCATAAAATTGAGCAGTGGATTGATCAGACTAACCTTGAGTATCAAGGGAAAAGGATTTCTTGTTCTAAGTTTTTTGATGATTTAAGAGGTTTTTATTCTCTAGAGTTTCTCCAGTAAGCATATTTTGTAATTGTCGATACAATCCCTAAACCTAATTTTCCTGAATTGCGCCAAATGGGGTTGGGTGATTTTATTGATATGGAAGCACACGGGATTACGTATAAAAATACTTATTACGTCCTCCCTCATCTAGCATCAAATTTACGTTTACACTTTCATGAGCTTGTCCATGTTGCACAATGGGGACATTTAGGTGCAATACCATTTATAGAACGTTACATTACTGAAATTAAAACTTTGGGCTATGGTGAGGCACCTTTGGAAAAAATGGCATACGGTTTTGATTCTCACTTTATGAATGGTGGAGAAAAAATTGATGTGCCAAATTACGTTGCACAAAAAATATAAAAAAAGCCAGTAAGCAGGACGCAGCAAAGCTGCGCCTCTACTAGCGGCGTTAGCATTTTTGCTAAATTTAAGCCTCAGCTCTCATGGCTTATATAAAAAAACCTAATCGCCGCACACAAACATCAACATCGAATTCTTGACCTATGGCCACCACGGCAACGCTTTTTATCTCTGCTGGCTGCAGTTCTGCTTCGGTGCGATGAGCGAGCAGTTGCGCAAAGGGCACAATGAATCGAGTCCATTGTGGCTCCACGGACAAGGTGTAGCGAAAAGACTGCCAAGGTCGGGTTAGCTGAGCGGTTTTTACATGCAGATTATAATCGTGGGCGTTGCCGGCCAGTTCAATGAAGACTCCTTTGTAGTCAGCACTTAGCTCACTTGGCTCAATATCAAGCTTCATCTGCACGAATCCGCCGTTGTTATCAAGGCTGGTGCGGCCCACTAAACACGTACAGGGCGAATGATGACGTTCTTCCTGGTGTTGTGTCGCACTGGAGACACCGCCCATCACCTGATCACTGATTACGCTCCAAGGTGAAGGCTCATGCTGGGCGGAGTTATAAACATCAACCAATTGCTCCGCACCAACGGCCGGGCCGTGAGTTTTGATATTGTCATTCATAAGCGATACGCGCTCCTCGGCTTCTGGATGAGTGGTGACTCTGTTTGCGGCGCAGCTTCAAGACTGCCATCCAGAAACCATACCGTTGTCGGCCAACAAATAGTTCCCGTTTGTTGCGGGCCAGATGGGTCCTCCACAGGCATAGCGCAGCCCAGCCCGGTGTCATACCAACCTAAGTAAAAATGTGATCTGTTTTAAAGCTGGATACTCGAGGCAATAGAGCCACCTCCCACGACACGCCATAGACCCATCCCTGGGGGCTCGTGAAATGCCATCCCTGGCATTTCACGGTCGTGGGAGCTGAACTCTGTTGCCTCTCCTTAAGCACCGAGTTGTCTGCAGGGCGTTCCCACAGGCGACGCCGCAGCACAGGGGCGGATGAAGGGTTCTACTCAAGCGACCATCACATGACAGGACGTCATGTGCTGAGCGTCGCAGGGATGCGGTTCAGCGTGTCGGTGGAGTAGCCCCTTCGTTCGACCTTTACAGGGTAGCTACATAGATCAGTTAGTTTACCAGATTGGTGTCAGGCTCTTATTCGGTGAGCGGCTGTGGGTTGCGGATACGATGGCGGCGGGAAAATTTTCCACTTTCCGCTTTCTCCGCCTGCTTAAGCGCAGACTCGGCCACGGATGCAGGCGAGGCCAGGCCGAGTTCCTGCAACGCTGTTTCCGCGCGCTCTGCCCGCGCCTCGAAGGCATGCAAAGCAGCCAGGGCTTGCTCGTCGAGGCGTCCCTTGGACTCGAAGTACTTCAGTCGCGGGTAGCGCCCGGCCAGCGCCACTCCCCAGTTAAGCGCGGGGTTCCACCATGAGTTGATGTCGCGCCCCTTGCCGGTAAGGTGCTGTTCCAGCACGTCATCGAGTGCGCCGTTCAACAACTTCAGGTCGAAGTCGGTGCCTGGTACCGAATGAGGTACAGAGCCATCGGGGGCAGCATCATAGGCATCAACGCCCGTTCGCGAGGGCCCAGTACGCGTATCGCGATAGCGGGCGAGGGTCATCACATCGCTTGCCAGCACCGGTTTGTTGACCGGCAGGCGGATAGCCTCGGGATCTCCCATCAGCTGGCCCCAGGACATACGAATGAAGGTGTGTTGGTCTTCCATGCCGGGATGCGTGCATCTAAGGCCAATGGCATAAGCTTCCAGGGGTTCCTGCATGAACTGAAACCCGGTGTAGCGCGCCCAGCGGACCACGAGAAACTCATGGGAAGCGGCGCCGGGCAGATGGAAATTAACCTCTTGCAGGTAGTCCAGCACGATCTGCACCTGTTCGTCCGACAGCTCAAGGTCCTCGTGCAGCGGGTACATACCTTCAAAGGTGTTGCGCACCGGTCTGGGCCGCGCGGCCATGTAAGCATCCAGCTCGGCCTGGGTACCTGGGCGTGTTTTTTTCAGTGGCATGAATTCTTTCCTTTTCTTTTCTTTTCGCGAACGGTCAGATCAGCTGGTTGCGGTCGAAGAAGTCGGTGTCCTCGAAGTAGCCACCGCGGCCCTTAAGGATAATGTCGTAACGGTTGACCACCTCAATACGTTCCAGCCACTTCAGGCTGCGAAACCCGGTCGAGGTTTCCAGGCGCAGCCGCACCGGTCCGCCATTCTTGGCCGGGATCTCGCCTTCGTCGTTGAGTTCAAAGGCAATCAGCGTCTGGGGCATCCGTGCCTCCACCATAGGGGTGGACTCGTAGTAGCTTCCCCCCTCATACAGAACATCATCGCGGCCCATGTTCTGGAAGCTGGTGTACACCACGTCAGTCGCGCCGGGCAAGGGCTTAACAAGATCCAACAGGTCGGACACGGTAATGCCGCGCCACCGCCCAATCGAGGTGAAGCCCTGCACACAGTGGTGCAGCGTGGTCTGAGAGTGGCCAGCGGCAAGCTCGCGAAGATCCGCAATGGTCAGCGTCATCGGGCGTTCAACGTAGCCACCGATCTCGAGCACGTAGTCGTCCTCGTAGCCGTTGGCCATCAGCGCAAGGTACTCGGCAGTTTCTGGTGGTCGCCCGCTGCCACGGAAGTTGTGGGTGGCGTTATCGAGACCCACTTCTTTACCCGTGATATTGGAGCGATCGTAGTTCATGCGCGCGGGCAGCTTGTACAGCAGATTCGACCATGGCCGCACAATCAGGTTATGCAACTTCTCAACGGCACGGCCGTCCGCCAGGGTCCAGCGCGTGGCGACCACGTGCAGAACGATGACCAGGACGAGGCCGATGGTGAAAATAACGCCGCCCACAACAGGATTATCGGAGTGGCCCAATACCATCTTTGATGTCTCGTGCAGGTAGCCGTGAAGAAAGACCAGCGGCAGGTGTATGGCGAAGAAGGCGACGTAGCCAACCAGGCACAGAAAGTGTGTGCTGCGGATCACCTGGCGGCCACCGAGTATGCGGGTAATGCGCGAAAAATGGTTGGCAATGGCCGGAGACTGAAAGGCGCCGGTCAGAATGACCAAAGGCGTCAGTATTAATACGACAAAGCCGTAAGACAACTGCTGCAAGGCATTAAATACCATGCCATCGACGGGGTGGGGCATGGTGAAAGCAAGGTAGGCCAGCATATCCTGACCCGCCTGAGCAAAGGTGTCCCAACTGGTGGGCACGTAGCGCCGCCACTGACCGGTAACCAGCAGCAATACAAAGTAGATTACCCAGCAGCTAACAAAACCCGTCACCGCCATAAAGTGCCAATATCGCCCCAAACCAAGCAGGCGATGGCCGGGGAGCGAAATACGGGGAGAGTAGTCGCTGTCCTCGCCGCCCACCGTGTAGTATTTATGCTTCGGCTCCTGCTGAACCGTAAACTTGGCCCAGGATGTGCCAGGCACTGTATGCTGCGAGCGGTAAAGCTTGGGGTAGGTGCCCAGAATTTCCAGGCCCGAGCGAACGAGGAACGAAATAAAGATGATGTTGAGGAAGTGCTCCACACGAAGCCACCACGGAAATCCGAGATCCATTGATAAAGCCTTATCAGTCTAAAAAGTGTTGGTTGTCGGGAGCGGCGACGATCATCCCGTAGCGCAGTGCCCAAAAAAGCACCACGTAGGCCAGGGAGGCCAACAGCGTCAGATTCCACATGGCGGCGGTAACCACACTGGCCCCATTCCAGACGTAGGGCGCATTGCCCAGCAGGCCGCCGAGGTAGATCAGCAGAGAGAGCAGGGCGATGGGCAAGCCCCATTTCCAGATGCGGACAGAGGTCATCAAACCCACGGCAACGAACACGACGGCAGCCCCACAGATACTCCACAGCGCCAGGGTCGCGAACAGAAAGGGCTCCTGGTTCGATAGCGCAACCGCCGCCGAAGCACCGCCGATCACGGCGATCACGGCAACGAGTAGCAGCCGAGTGGTTCGCGGCAGATTGATACGGATGTAGCGCAAAAACGGCGCACGCTTTTGGCCTGGCTTGATGTGCTCAAGCACTGGCTGCGTCGCGTTTTTGGTGCCACGAAAGTCCACACCAGCGCGCAGAGCAGGAGAGTTTTCATCTTCCATCGCTATATATTGTCTCCCTCGAAAATCATTAGTGCTCTCCCTGCCTGTCCACATGCTGCGGTAGGGAGCCATTTAGGTATAGATAGACGAGCCCCAAGGGTATGAGCTCTCCCGGTGGTTTTCAACCCAGGTTCCCCCAAAATCGGGACGCCACTTTAAATAGCTCCGGTATCTGACTCTGTTCGAGATAGGGTTTTCGGTAAATATGTCGTTTGATATTGGATTCGCAGTGAGTTTCGGAATCAATACATCAAACAGCTCGATTACGGCTGGGGTTCGATATTCATCTCTTGTGACTCGACAATCATGTCTGCATTCAATGATCGGTATTCAGCTGCCCCAGCAATTCCGCCAGATCGTTCTGGATATAACGCTGATCGACGCAATGGGCCAGATTGTCGTTGATAAAGCGCACGAAGTTGGCGGCGGCATAGGGCATGCGCCGGTTGCTGTGGCACACCAGATACCAGTGGCTGCCGAGCGGAAACCCGGGAATGACCGGGCGGCCCACCTTTTGATCGCCCTCGGCCAGGGTGTGCTCCGACAACACCGCCAGCCCAAGCCCTTGCTCCACGCTCATGCGGATCACCTCGTTGCTTTCTATCTGCATCACCCGCTTCAATTGCGAGTTGCGCTTGCGCAGCCATTCCTCAAACACCAGCCGGGTGGCGCTGCCCGGCTCGCGCAGTAGAAACCGCTCTTCCAGCAGAGCCGAGAAATCGGTGGGAGGATTATTTACCGCCCAGTGATCCGGCGGAGTAATCAACACCAGGGGATTATGGATAAAACGGCCACTCAGGGTGTGCTCCCCGGTGGGCGGGTGGCTGAACAGATAAAGATCGTCCTGCTGGTGGCGGTGGCGATCCAGAATATAACCCCGGTTGCCGACGCTGATCGATACCTCCACCCCCGGAAAATTCCGGTTAAAGGGCCCCAGCAGGCGCGGCAATATGTACTTGGCGGTGGTCACCACGCCAATGCTGAAACTGCCGCGGGTGCCCTGGCGAGCATCCTGCAAAAAGCCGTTGAAGTCTTCAAAACGGCTCAGGGCATCCAGGGCCGCATGATACAGCTCGGTGCCGACCAGGGTCGGCGTAATGCGGCCATCACCGATGATCAGCAACGGCTCGCCTACCGCTTCGGCCAGGCGTTTGAGCTGCTGCGACACGGTGGGTTGGGTCAGGTGCAGCTGGCCGGCGGCCCGGGATACCGAGCCCAGGCGCACCACTGCCACATACACCTGCAGCAGGCGAAAAGTCAGATGACGAACATTCATTGATAATTATCTATATTGAAAGTTATTAACATTTATTGGTAACTATACTTTGCCGTCAGCACAATGTCAGCCGTCTTCAGGTCAACCCGGCAGCGCACTGCCCGCATTCGGTTGACCAACATTGCAACATAATGAAAAGAGAGGAATTCATGCCGGATATTGTGGTGGCGTTTTTTGCGCTGGGTGTCATAGCGGGCCTGGCCCGTTCGGATCTTAAGGTGCCCAAGGCGGCATATGACACCCTGAGCATACTGCTGATGCTGACCATCGGCTTCAAGGGCGGGCTGGCGCTGCACGGTAACCTGCACTGGGGGCTGGTGCCCTCGCTGCTGGCGGTGGCCTCTTTGGGGGTGCTGATACCGCTGCTGTGTTATCCGGTGGCCCGGCGGTTGCTGCGGCTCGATCAGGCCAACAGCGCCAGTCTGGCGGCGCATTATGGCTCGGTCAGCGCCGGTACCTTTGCGGTCGCCCTGGCCTATGCCCAGAGCCTGAGTCTGGAGATTGCGCCCGAGACCACCCTGTATCTGGTGTTGCTGGAGCTGCCCGCCATCATCGTGGCCATTTCCCTGTACAAGCGGCTGTCGGGGCAGGGCGCACAGAGTAGTAATGGCGGCGTGTGGCACGAGGCGCTGACCAGCCGCGGCGTGGTGCTGCTGACCGGTGGTGTGCTGATCGGTTATTTCTACGGACCCCAGCAGGCGGCGCCGGTGAGTGATTTGTTCATCGGTGCCTTCAAGGGCCTGCTGGCGCTGTTTTTGCTGGAAATGGGCCTGTGTGCCGCCAAGGCGCTGTGCCCGGTGCCTTGGCGTCGCTGGCCGGTCATGCTGTTTGCGCTGTTGGCACCGCTGGTACTGGCCGGGCTGGGTACCCTGATGGCCCTGCTGTTGGGACTGCCGCAAGGCACGGCGCTCATTCTGGTGGCGCTGGTGGCCAGTGCGTCCTACATCGCCGCCCCGGCGGCCATTGGCGCCGCCATCGACAAGGCAGACATAGGGCTGGCCATGCTGGCGTCATTGGCGGTGACCTTTCCCTTCAACGTGCTGGTGGGCATACCGCTTTACGCCCGCTGGCTGCAGAGCTTTTACTGACCATGAAAAAGGCGAACCCCGGGGTTCGCCTTTGTCTTACCAACAGCCGTGATACCGGTGGTTACACCAGTTCGCGGTTTTCCTTCTTGGCGGCGCGTACGTCTTTCAGTACCGCCTTGCAGATCACCACCAGCACCCACAGGGTGAGGGCGGGCCAGATCAGAATAAACGTCGGTTATTTTGTTTGAGTCACAGCCGGACATAATGCGCCGGCTGCGGTTGTTGCTTCAGGGTTGCTATGCGGAGGCCAGGCGGGCTGAGCGCCGATTGAGCAGACTATAGAGGACGAAGGCGGTCACAAAAGACAGGGGGGCCGACAGGTTGCTCCACTGTTCGCCCATCATCATGCAGCCGATGCCGAGCCCCGCTGCCGCCAGCCAGGCACTCAGGCCGGCCGAGCGCAAACGAGGAGCCTGCTCGCCGTAGCGTACCGTGCCCGGATCGAAGAAAATATGGCTCAGCGCCAGACCCACCCAGGCCACCACGAAGATGCCCTGATAGGCCAGCGCCTGCAGGATGAACTCGAACACATTGGTCAGCATCAGCAGATAGACCACCACGCCCACCAGCACGCCGCAGGCAAGCTTCGGCAGCCGCAGACCCAGCCCTTTTTCCAGACAGCTCTGCAGGTTGATGGTAGCCAGATAGAAGTTGGCGGTGTTGATGCGGGTCTGGCTGACCCAGACGAAGGCCAGACCGGCAAAGCCCATCAGCTTCAGTAGCGCCAGCACCACCGACACCTCGGTTACGGGCCCATCGGTGGGAATGCTGGCGGCCAGGAAGATGCCGACCACGCCGTTGACCAGAAAGGTAAACGCATAGAAGGGCAGGCCGAAATTGAAACGGGCGTGGTAGTCGGCGTCTTCCTCCTTGCCCATGCGGGCATAGTCCCAGGTGTACATCATCAGGATCCACACTCCCATGAAGTAGCTGAAGCAGCGCCACCAGCCGTCGGCTGGCGCACCGCCTTCCGGCCCCAGTTCCAGCCAGGCATGGCTGTAGCCGTAGGTGTTGAGGGTCATCAGCACCGCCGCCGCCAGCCCCAGCAGGTAGAAGGGCAGCAGCACGCCGTTAAGCTTGTCGAGCCAGCGCTGCACGCTGCCCAGCACCAGAGGCACGCTGTAGAGCACCACCAGCAGATAGGCCTGGTTCAGGGTCAGGGACGGAAAGTAACCCTGAATGGCCACCGCGATCACCGAGCCTTCGAACACCCCGTAATAAATGGCGGTGGCGAAGAAGATCAGGGTGGCAAGGGCCGCCCCCGACCTTCCCAGCAGGGTTTGGGAAAAAAGCCCCACCGACAGCCCGGTACGGATGGCATGGCGGCTGATAACGGCATTGATCAGGCTGTAGCACAGTGCCGACAGGCCCAGACCGATAAGGGTATTTACGGTGCCGTAATGAATGGCCAGCGTGGCAGACACGACCAGCCAGAACATGGCACTGCACACCGACCACCAGGCCATGGTCAGGCCGAAACGGGACATGCGTGCGCTCTGGGGCACGGGTGAACGGGTAAAGTCCGGATCCGAACTCTGGGGATGCGAAATATTCGCCATGGCAAACTCCTTTTCACGCGGGATAAGGCTCAACCCCTGTTGAGCCATTACTAACCCATGCAGCATAAAAGGAGCCGGCAGGAAGAAAATTGCACCTGAGCGCATCGGCTATTGCCAGCCAGTGCATCACCGCCGGGTGCGTTGATGGTCAAAAGCGGGTGCGCTCATCGTCAATTCGGCCGGGGGGAACGGCTTTTATACTGGCGGCGAAACGTTGCGGTAACAGTTTGTTAACCGTCATTCAGCCAGTCATAAAACGGAAGGTAGACGATGGCCACACATGTAGATCCCATAACCCTGGCGGTGGTGCGCGGAGCGCTGGAAACCACCCAGCGGGAAATGACGCTCACCCTGGAAAAAACCGGGCGATCCAGTGTATTCAACCTGGCTCACGATTACAGTAACGCCCTGTTCGACCATTTTCCCGAGATGATTCTTCAGGGGCAGGACATTCCCATTCACCTGGGCTCGCTGATCCCGGCCATGAAGGCGGTAGCCGAATTTTATGGCGACGATATTCAGGAAGGGGACGTCATCTATCACAACGACCCGGCCTACAAGGGCAGTCACATCCTCGACTGCTGCATGTACAAACCGGTGTTCTACCAAGGCGAGCTGGTGTTCTGGACCGTGTGCAAGGGTCACCTCACCGACATCGGCGGCCCGGTACCGGCCGGTTATAACCCGGACGCCAAGGAAATTTACGCCGAGGGCCTGCGCATTCCGCCGGTCAAGCTGTGGGAACAGGGCAAGCCTCGGAACGACGTGATCAACCTGCTGCTCACCAACATGCGCGCAAGGCGCGATCAGGAAGGGGACATCAACGCCCAGTACGGCGCCTGCCGGGTGGGGGAGCGCAATCTGATTGCTCTGCTCGACAAATACGGGGTGGACACGGTCAAGGCCTGCATCGCCGAGCTGAAAGACATGGCCGACCGGCAGATGCGCTCACTGATCCGCGACGTGCCCGATGGCGTCTACCATGGCAGTGCCATGCTGGAAGATGCCGGCCACGGCTTTGGCGAGATGGAGATCACCAGTACCATCACGGTCACCGGCGACCAGCTTCACATTGCCGTGCAGAGCCCGCCGCAAATCCCGTATTTCATCAACTCTTACGAGGGTAACTCTCTGTCCGGCGTCTATCTGGGCCTGATGATGTTTGCCCAGCTGCCGCCGCCCTACAACGAGGGCCTGTATCGCTGTGTAACCGTGGATCTGGGCGAGAAGGGTACCCTGTGTAATGCGGTTGAGCCGGCGCCACATGTCAACTGTACAACCACCCCAATGGAAACCCTGACCGACGCCGTGCGCCAGGCTCTGGAGCAGGCCGCTCCCGAACGGGTCACCGCGTCCTGGGGCCATGCCAGCGGCATCAACATAGCGGGCATGGATCCGCGCAGCGGCGAACAGTACGTGACCATGGTACTGGCGTCCATTATCTCCGGCGCCGGTGCCACCCAGGTAATGGATGGCTGGCACGCGGTGGGGCCCTTGTGCTGCTTCGGTGCGCTCAGCTCCGGTGACGTCGAGCTGCTCGAATATTCCTATCCCATCATCATTCACCGCTACGGCCTGCTGCAGGACAGCGGGGGTGCCGGCAAGTATCGCGGTGGCTCGGGCACGGCCTGGGAAGTGGAGCCGAGAGATCACGAAATGCAGGTCATCGCCTTCGGCGAAGGCCGCCAGATTGCCACCCTGGGGGCGGCAGGTGCCGAAAACCTGCTGCTTGAGCCCAAGCTGGGCAAGCTGGTGGTGGACAGGGCAGACGGCCAGCAGGTGCACAAGCACAACACCATGCTCACCATTAAACCGGGCGAGCGGGTAACCAACATCAACCCGGGCGGTGGTGGCTATGGCCCGGCCTTCGAGCGGGACCCCCAAGCTGTGCTGGAAGACGTGCGCAACGGTCTGGTATCGCTGGAAGCGGCCGAACTGGAATATGGCGTGGCGCTCAACCCCGACTGCCTGAGCGTGAACTGGGCCGAGACCGAACGCCTGCGTGGCTGAACTCTTTAAAAGGTAAGGAAACTGATTATGCGTAGCAAATATCGTCTGGGCGTGGATGCCGGCGGCACCTTCACCGATTTCGTACTGGCCGAGAACGACGGCAACATTCGGGTATTCAAGAGCCCGTCTACCCCCGAAGACGGCACCATTGCCATTCACCACGGCCTGGGACAGATTGCCGAGGCACTCAACAAGCCGGTGAGCCAGATAGTGCAGGAATGCGATTTGTGCATCAATGGCACCACGGTGGCGCTCAATGCGTTAATCGAGAAAAAAGGGGTCAAGGTGGGTCTGCTGTGCAGCACGGGCCACGAAGACAGCATAGAAATTCGACTGGGCCACAAGGAAGAAGGTTATCGCTACGAGGCCGACTTCCCCCCGGCTCACATGATAGTGCCGCGCCATTTGCGCCGGGGCATAGACGGTCGCTTTCTGGCCGATGGCACCGAGTACAGCCCGCTCAACGAGCAGCAAATCCGCGAGGCGGCGGCCTATTTCAAAGAGCAGCAGGTCGAAAGCGTGGCCATCTCCTTCCTGTGGGCGGTGCGCAACCCGGCCCACGAGCGGCGAGCCAAGGAGCTGATCGAGCAACTGCTGCCCGGGATCTTCGTGTGTACCGGCAGTGAGGTATACCCGCAGATCCGCGAATACAGCCGCACCTCCACCACGGTCGTGAACGCCTACCTGAGCCCGGTGATGCGTCGCTATGTGGAGCGTATCGACGAATACTTCAGGAATCTGGGCGCCAAATACCCGGTGCGTTACTTTCAGTCCAACGGCGGTTTGGCCATCGGCGAGGCCATGCAGGGCAGGGCGGTCAACGCCATCAACTCGGGCCCGGCCTCGGCGCCCCAGGCCGGTCTTTACGTGGCGCGTCCCTTCGACATCGAAAACGTGATTACGGTGGACATGGGCGGCACCTCGTTCGACATCACCCTGACCAAGGACAGCCACACCAACCTGAGCAAGGACATCGACTTTCTGCGCTACCGTATCGGCGTGCCCATGATCCAGGTGGAAACCCTGGGCGCCGGCGGCGGATCCATCTGTCAGGTGGACGAATTCGGCATGTTGCAGGTGGGCCCCGAAAGTGCGGGCGCAACCCCTGGGCCCGTGTGCTACGGCAAGGGGGGCACCCGTCCTACCGTGACCGACGCCAACCTGGTGCTCGGCTACCTTAACCCGGACGCCGTGCTCGGCGGCACCATCCGTCTGAATCGGGATGCGGCCTGGCAGGCGGTGAAAAAGCATGTGGCCGACCCGCTAGGCATCAGCGTGGAAAAGGCGGCCTACGGTATCAGCACCATCGTCAACCTCAACATGGTCAACGGTATTCGCCGGGTCTCCATCGAGCGGGGCTATGATCCGCGCGACTTCGCCCTGGTCTGTGCCGGTGGCGCGGCCGGCATGCACATCAGCTCCCTGGCCGAGGAAATTGGCAGCCGTACCGTGCTGGTGCCCAAGGTGGCTTCCGTGTTCTGCGCCTTCGGCCAGATCATCTCGGACGTGCGCTACAACTATCTGGCCTCGGAACCCATGCCTATTCATCGGGAGGCGGAACTGAGCCTGCTCAACGAACGCTTTCACGAGCTGGAGAGCCAGGGCACCGAACATCTGCTGGCCGATGGCTTCCAGTTGGGCGACATCAGCCTGTCGCGCAGCGTGGAAATGCGCTATCAGGGGCAGATCCACGAATGTCCGGTCGAACTCCCCGGCGGCGAAATTACTCCCGATACGATAGACGGCCTGCTCGAGGCCTTCCACCGCCGCCACGAAGAGCTGTATACCTACAGCGAGCCGAACAATCCGGTAGAGTTGGTGAACATTGAATCTACCCTCACCGGCAAGGTGAGCAAGCCGCCGGCGCAGCAGCTGGCCGCCACTGGCCGCACCCTGGCCGACGCCTTGATGGGCCACAGACCCATGCTGTTCGATGCCGACGGCCACTGGATTGAAACCGGTGTCTACAGCGGTGAACGGCTTGACGTGGGGCTGGAGATCATGGGGCCGGCAGTGGTGGAAGAGCCGACCACCAACATAGTGGTACGTCCGGGCTGGTGCCTGGTGCTGGAGGCCAACAACTGCTATCGCCTGACTCGATTGAAGTAATGTAACATCTTTATCACAATGTCCCTTGTGATTGCCGCCGGCCCGGGTTTACCATGGCCGGCGTTTTTTTGATCGAACAAGACGCAATGGATTTGCGAAGGAGCGAGCATGCATTCATGCCATCTCACCACGCTGTTGCCGATGCCGGAGCGGCAGGACTACTGGCGTGAGGTGATAGGAAGCACCTATTTCGATATGGACCTGCGTTTCACCGAACGACAGGGCTTTTACGGGCAGTTGTGGAACTGGGACGTGGCGCCGTTTGGCATCTCGTTCCTGAGCAGCTCCCCTACCCAGTACCAACGTCTGCGGCAGCATATCAAGCCGCACGGCGATAACCATTTTCTTATCACCATTCCCGAGCGGCAGGAAGTGCATTTCAGCCAGGATCGGCGCAGCGTGCGTTGCCGACCCGGCAGCTTCATTCTGGAGCGTAGCGACAAACCCTACGAATTCGAGTATCAGAACGACAACAGCCTGTGGGTGCTGCGGGTGCCCGACTCTTTGCTGCGTGCCCGATTGCGGCTGCCCGAGCGCCACCTGTTCAGCGAGTTCGATCGTAGCCAGGGGTTGGGTGCCGTTTTTTTCGATTTTTTCCGCAGCATCACCCAGCAGGTGGCCTATTTGGACGACCGTCAGACGGAGCCCCTGCTGCGCCAGCTGATAGAACTGTTCGCACTGGCGGTGGAAGGCGATCCGCGTGCCATCGCCAGTGAAGACAGCGGCTTGTGTCAGGTGCATCAGCAACGGGTGGAGCAGTATATTCGTGAACACATCCGTGATTCGAATCTGAACCCGGAACAGGTGGCGGCGGCCTGCGGCATCTCTACCCGCTACCTGCACAAGCTGTTTCAGGGGGAGGAGTTTAGTGTAAGCCAGTGGATCCGCGAAATACGCCTGCAGGGAGCCGTGGCCGACATCCGCCGCAGCGGCACAGGCAGAACCCTGGCCGATATTGCCTATAAATGGGGCTTTAGTGATCAGGCTCATTTTTGCCGCAGCTTCAAGAGTCGTTTTGGCATTACCCCCAAGGAAGCCCGACAGCCTGGGGGATGAGCCGAGTGCCTGTATAAAAGTGCAGGAAATAAAAAGAGATGCGGCCGAATAATTGGCTGCTGATCCTGTGCTGACCATGAAAAAAGGCGAACCCAAGGGCCGCCTTTGTTGTTTTACCAGCCGTGATACCGGTCATTACACCAGTTCGCGGTTTTCCTTTTTGGCGGCGCGCACGTCTTTCAGTACCGCCTTGCAGATCACCACCAGCACCCACAGGGTGAGGGCGGGCCAGATCAGAATATAAGCGCCTAATGTCAGTTCGTTCATGAAGACTCCTTGGCCAGATGGACGGATTTCAGGGAGACCGGGTTGTCGTGAAGGGTAGCGGACCCGGTGTCATAATTGCCGACACGCTGGGCAATCAGCGCAAAGTCGAACTCCTGGCGCTGCATCAGGCTCATTACCACGCACACCAGGGTGCTGACGCCGTAGGCCACCAGGGATGACAACAACACCGTGTATTCACGCAAGAAGCCGGTGGCAAAGAACATCAGCGCCACCCCGGCAATAATGCCGGCCGCAAAACCGGCGCGGGTGCCGAGAAAGCCGAACACCATCAGGCCGACTACCACGCCGCCACCTATGCTTGCCAGCAGTTCGAACAGCACGCCAATGGCTCCGGTCATGGGCAGCAGTTCGAAACGGGCGATGCAGAACATCAGCAGGCCGGCAATCACCGCGCTGGTAAAGGCGCGATTGGTGACCCGGTTCCAGAAACAGCTGGCGATAACCGGAAACACAATGGCGCCCCACAGCGCTCCCACAAACACCAGCATCACCAGAATGTCGAGCGAGAAGCTGGCAAACACGATGCCGATCATGGTGGCCGCCACCATGGTCAGGCGGCCGATAAACAGCATGCGTTTGGGATCGGCCTTGCCTTTGGCGATGTTCTTGCCGTAGACATCGGCCATCATGATCGCCGACAGGGCAGACAAGTCCGAATCGGCGGTAGACGACAGCGAGCCAATCACCAGAATGAAGAACAGGGCAATGAACACCGGCGGCAGATAAGCAGACACCATTTGCGGGATCAGGTTGTTCATGTCGCCGTTCAGCGGCTCCACCCCGGTGGTGAGCGCCATCAGGCCAATCATGCCCAGGCCGATCACGATGGCACCGTAGCCGAGGGTGGCGGTGATGAAGGTGGGCTTGATGTGTTTTTCGTTTACCGCAAACAAACGCTGGGCAATGGTCTGGTTACCAATGGCATAGGCCAGCACCGCCACGAAGTAGGGCGCGCCCTGATGCATAATGGCATCCATCGAGAAAATATCGGCCTGCTCCAGGCTGAGATTGTCGAAGCCGTTCAGCATTTCGCTTGGCCCGCCCATGGCGAACAGCACCGCAGGAATAATCACGATGGCCACCGCCATCAAGGCTATCAGCTGGGCAAAGTCGGTCAGTACCGAGGCGCGAAAGCCCGACCACAGGGTATAGCTCAGCACACCGGCACCGGCGATGATCACCCCGGCCTGAAACGACAGCGGTGACAGCACCGACACCAGGGCACCGGCGGCGGTAAAGTTGACCATCAGGCTGATGAGGCTGCCCAGCAGATTGGACAGGGCCAGGATCAGCTGGCTTGAAGAGCCGTGACGGGCATGAATGATTTCACCCAGGGTATGGGCATTGGGCGCCAGCGCGCGAAAACGGCGGCCGAAGGGATAGATGAACAGAATCATCAGCGCACCCCAAAAGCCGTAATGCAAGGGGCCAGACACCCCGTAGGTGTAGCCCGAGGTAGCGGCAGCATAGAAAGAGGCCGCCCAAATCCAGGTGGCAGTCATGCTGGCCGCGCCCATGCCGAAGCCCACACTGTGGTTGGATACCATAAAGGCGTCGGTGTCTTCCTGTTCCTTTTTGATAAAGGTGGTGATCAGGTAGGTACCACCATAAAAGGCGGCCAGTAACAGCAGCACCGTAGTGCTGGAAAATTGATAGAGCTCCAAGTTCATCTCCTTGTCGTGCGAGTGAAGCAGACAGATACGCAGGCAAACGGCACCGGATAAACGGCACCGAACCTGGCGCAGGTTAAGACGACCTGGCTAGCGGCAACGGACGCGGGAATCCCTGACGGGATCGGCATTAAATAACAGCAACTTACTTAGAGACGTTGGCGATAGCCTGGTAATGTGCGGTCGACGGCACGGGGCCGTGATTCAGGGAACAGATTCAATTGCGCCTATCATATGGCGGTCACCTCCTTAAAAATGCATGTTGGCCAGCTTTTGAGCGACTATACCTTAGCGACAGCGTCGGGTAATGTCCACCCTTGGGCGGTTGCCGACTAGCCGCCAAACCGTCGTTTCGGTATAATCCGCGCTCCCCCGGATCCACCTAAATGCTGAACGTTGTTGAACAGGAGTTGTCATGCAAGCAAAAGTTGCCGTCATCATGGGCTCGAAAAGTGATTGGCCCACCATGCAGGGCGCAGCAGAAATCATGGACAAGCTGCAAGTAGCCTATGAAGTGGAAGTGGTGTCGGCTCACCGCACCCCAGATCGACTCATGGAGTTTGGCGAACAGGCCGTGGCGCGCGGTTTTCAGGTTATCATCGCCGGCGCCGGCGGTGCCGCGCACCTGCCCGGCATGGTGGCGTCCAAGACCCGTTTGCCGGTGCTGGGTGTACCGGTACAAAGCAAGGCGCTGAACGGCATGGACAGCCTGCTGTCTATCGTGCAAATGCCCAAAGGCGTGGCCGTGGGCACCCTGGCCATCGGCGAAGCCGGTGCCTTCAATGCGGGTCTGATGGCCTGCCAGATGCTGGCCAACAACGATCCGGCCCTGGCCGAGCGGCTGGACGCCTTTCGCAAGGCACAAACCGAGACCGTATTGGGTAACCCCGATCCGCGGGAGGAAGCATGAGCCGTATCTGGGTACTCGGCGCCGGCCAATTGGGCCAGATGCTGAAGCATGCGGGCATGCCGCTTAATCTGGACGTGCGTCCGGTCGACATCGAGTCGGAAGAGACCTTTCCGCTGCTGCCGCACGAGCAGGTGACCGCCGAGCGGGAACAGTGGCCCGACACCGCCGCCACCCGCCAGCTGTCGGCTCACCCGGCGTTTGTTAACCTCGACACCTTTCCCATTCTGGCCGACCGCTTTACGCAAAAGTCGCTGATCGACAAGCTGGGTCTGGCCACCGCGCCCTGGCAGCTGGTTGAAACCGAGACCTCCGCCGACGATCTGCACCAGCAGCTGGGCGAGCGAGTGCTGCTCAAGCGCCGCACCGGCGGTTATGACGGCCGTGGCCAGCACTGGCTGCGTGATCCGGGCCAGGACGCCATTCCCGATGACTGGCACACCCAGGCCATTGCCGAGCAGGCCATCGACTTCGACGAAGAAATGTCGGTCGTGGGCATGCGTGGCGCCGACGGTCAGTGCTTTTTCTACCCGCTGACCCTCAATCTGCACGTTAACGGCATTCTGCTGGGCTCGGTTGCACCATTGGCACGGCTGGCTCATTTGCAGGCCGAAGCCGAGCAAATGCTGGCCACCCTGATGAACGACCTCGATTATGTGGGCGTGATGGCGATGGAATGCTTCCGGGTAGGCGATCACCTGTTGATCAACGAACTGGCACCGCGCGTGCACAACAGCGGTCACTGGACCCAGGCCGGTGCCAGCGTCAGCCAGTTTGAAGCTCATTTACGTGCCGTGGCCAAGCTGCCGCTGGTGGAACCGCGAGTGAAAAACCTGAGCGTCATGGTCAACCTGGTGGGCGTAGACAAAGACGACGCCTGGCTCTCGGTACCCGGTGCCGAGCTGTACTGGTACGGCAAGGAAGTACGTCCCGGCCGCAAGGTGGGTCACATCAACTTCTGCCTCGACAACCATGCCGACACCAAGGCGGCGCTCGACCAGCTGCAGCCTATGCTACCCGGCCACTATGTGCAGGTACTGGACTGGCTGCGCAGCCAGCTCGACTAAACTCAAAAGCCCCGCACAAGCGGGGCTTTTTGTTGGTGAGTTGCGTAACGCGTGGGTATGTATCCTTGTACCTCACACCTTATATTCCAGAACGTTACCGGAACGCGAGATCTCTCAGCAGCAGGGCTATCTGCGGAAAGGCAATCAGCAAGACGGTCACCACCAGCAGGATCAGCAGGAACGGCGGTACCCCACGGATGACATCGATAAACGGACGCCTAAACACGGCGACGGCGGTAAAGATGTTACAGCCGAACGGAGGGGTGGCGGCGCCAATCGCGACCTGCAGGGTGATCAGTACGCCTACCAGCACGGGGTCAAGCCCGGCGGCCTTGATCAAGGGCGCGAAGATGGGCACCAGAATCAGGATCACCACCACCGAATCGACGAACATGCAGCCGATGAAAAAAGCGATGTTGATGGCCACCAGCGTCATGATGGGGCCCGCTTCATCCAGCCCTATTGCGGCGATAAGTTGCTGGGGGATCTGGGCGTAAGATAGAACCCAGGAAAAGGCGGCCCCGGCGGCGATCAGGATGAACACTACCGAGGTGACGGCGCTGGTGGACAGGGCGATATCAAAAATATCGCGAACCTTGATTGAACGAAAGACCACGACTTCCAGCAGCAAGGCATAAAGTACGCACACGGCTGCCGCTTCGGTGGGGCTGAAAATGCCGCCATAGATGCCACCGACCACGATGGCCGGAAACCCCAGCGGCCAGACAGCGCGGCGAATGGATACCAGGCGCTCCGCCCAGCTGGCACGGGGTTCAACGGGAATATTGTGCCGTTTGGCATACCAGATGCAGTAGAGTGAAAACAGCACTATGATCAGCAGCCCGGGCCCCAGACCGGCGATGAACAGCTCCGAGATCGAGGTGCCGGAGATGACGCCATAGATAATCATGCCGATGGATGGGGGGATCAGGTACGCCAGATCGGCGGCATTAACGATAAGGCCAATCGAAAAGGAATCGTTGTAACCGGCCTTCAGCATGCGTGGGCGCATGGCGCCGCCGACCGCAACCACAGTCGCCTGGGTTGAGCCGCACACGGCACCGAACAGGGCGCAGGCGGCGGTGACCGACACGGCCAGTCCGCCGCGGATGTGACCCATAAAGCGCATCACCACATCTACCAGCCTATCGGCCGAATGGCCCCGGGTGATGATATCGGCGGCGAGAATAAACATGGGCACGGCAATCAGGGCAGACGGTTTGACTCCGCCGATCATCTGTTGTACGACCATCTGCAGGCTCAGGTCCGGCATATAGAGAATAAAGGCCAGCATGGCCGCCGCCAGCAGCGGCATCATCATCGGGAAACCGGCCAACAGCAGCAGGATCATTACTCCCAGCATCATCATCGTCATGATTTATTCTCCTGATAGCCAAGTGGTTCACTCGTTGCTTTTACTGTCTGCTCTTGATCGGGGTTTTCAACCGTATGATCCTGTTGGTACAGATGCATTACTTCGGCAATCTCGGGGTCCAGATATTCATCCACCGTGGTGAACGAGATATAGACATGCTCATCGGACAGATTCAGGTTTCTGAATGCGGTCAATACATACTGAATGCCGGTGACGGCGAAACCGATCACCACCCAGATGTAGGTCAGGTAAAGGGGAAACTGCAGTGCAGGGGTAACCCGTCCGCGGCTGGCCAGCTTGGCGACGTACTCGAAGGCATACCAGGCGAGCATGAACATGGCCACCGCGGTCAGGGAGGCGATAACGATCATCAGCAGTTTCTTGTAGCGTGCCGACAACAGGTCATAGAGCGCAGACATGCGAATATGACGGCCCTTGCGGGTCACATACCCCAGCCCCATAAAGGTGATGATCACGATCAGGAATTCGTTGAGCTCTTCGGTGAAATAGATACTTTGCGAAAACAGGTAACGGCCAAACACATTGGCAATGGTGTTGGTGGCCATGATGATGATGCCCCAGCCAAGCACGTAGATCTCGGCTTTGCCGATGAGCTTGTCGGTAAGGGTCAACATTCTGGTCAGGGCGGTATATAAGGGCATCGGCTTGACCTCGGTCCGGGTAAGCGGAGTAAAAGACCAGCCCCCTTGCCGGGCAGGGAGCTGGCAACGGCAGGTTAATGTGTGGTCGTGTCGACCTCGGTCAGCAGTGCATCGAGCAGAACCTGTCCCCGTTCTCCGGTGATGTCGATATAGGCCGAGTGGGTGGCCTTGCTGCGTTCACGGAAGGCGGCGCGTTCTTCTGCGGTCAGCTCAATCATTCTGATATCGGGTTTGGCCGCCTTGATTTTGGCCAGCTTGTCTTCGTTGAACTGCTCGACCACGTCGTGCATGAAGTTCTGCATGCCGGCGGTGGTGTCGCGGATTAGCTGCTTGCGATTGGCGGGCAGGCTGTCATACCAGTCGGTGCCCGACATCACAGTGGTGACCAGCTCCTGCTCACCGGCCCAGATCATGTAGTCGGTGACTTCGTAAAACTTCATTTCTTCGATGGCCGGCACCGGGTTTATCTGGCCGTCGACCTGCTTGAGCTGCAGGGCACCATAGACTTCGCCAAAGGGCAGCGGAGTGGGGCTGGCACCCAGATCATCGTAAGCCTTGAGCAGAATGGGAGAGACCATGACGCGCATCTTGAAGTTATCGAAGTCGGCGGGGGTGCGAATTTCCCGGTTGGTGGTCCAGACCTGCGGGCCTTCGGAGTACATGGTGTGCAGTTTCAGGCCCTTGGCTTCAAAGTCCTTACCGAGTTCATCGTAAATCACCGGACTGGAACCCAGTAAATTGGCGGTAGCGTCCGAGTCTGAGGGCAGGGTATAAGTCAGCAGAAAAATCTGCGACTCGGGTACTATGGTGCCCAGGTTGCCCACCGAGACGTTGGCAAACTGCACTACGCTGTCGGCGACCTGTTCGACCAGCTCGGTGGGGGTACCCAGAGAGCCGAGGGGATAGATTTTGATGGTGACATCGCCGTTGGTCTTGTCTTCGATGCGCTTCTTGAACTCCTGAGCGTAGGCATCCATGATCGAACCGGGAATTTCCTCGATGGCAAACTTCCATTCTTCGGCCATGGCGAGGGCGGGGGTCAGGGCGACAGAGACTGAAAGTGCCAGTGCTTTCAGTTGTTTTTTAAATGCGGTCATGTTCATCATCTCCTTCGATTGCCAGGTTGTTTTCTTGTGACAATAATGTGAATCCATTCGTAACAATCGCAGTATTGCAAAGCGCCATGCATCCAAAAATATAAATTTTGATATGTATACATTTTAAAAATTAATGTATTTTCGGCGCAGGCCACACACTCCGGAGACGCAATGGCAAGCTACTCGATGAAACATATGCTGACCTTCTGCACCGTGGCGGAATACGGTGGCTTTGTCGGTGCCGAGTCGGTACTGGGCATGAGCCAGCCGGCGATCAGTACCCATATTCGTGACTTCGAGATTCGGCTCGGCTTTCAGCTGTGCCATCGTGGGCGCAGTGGCTTCAGCCTGACCGAGAAGGGGCAGCTGGTCTATCGCAAGTGTCGCGATATGCTGAACAACATTTCGGACTTTGAATCCGAGCTGGGCGAACTGCGCGACAAACTGACCGGAACGCTGCGGCTGGGCCTGATTGACAGCACCATTACCAATCACGACTTTCCCATCTCTGAAGCGATTCACCGTTTTTATGGCCGCAAGAACGACGTATCACTCAAATTGGTGGTGCTTCCTCCCGAAGAGCTGGAGCGGGAGCTGCTTAACGGCAACCTGCATATCGCGCTGGGCTTGTTTCATAACCGGCACAGCGGGCTGAGTTATCGGCACCTGTGCATGGAAGATCACGGTTTTTACTGTGGCCGCCGTCATCCGCTGTTTGGGCTGGCGAATGCCGACATCACCCTCGAGACCCTAAGACAATACCCGGTGTCTTCTCGTACCTATCTGCACCATGCCGAGCTGCAGGGGCTGATGAAAGCGTGGGATGTGGCCATGGTATCCAATATGGAAGCGCAGGCGATTCTGATCACCAGCGGCAGTTTTCTCGGTTTTCTGCCGACACATTACGCCAGGCAATGGGTCGAGCGCGGCGAAATGCGCGCCATCGATCATCTTGATCTGTCCTGGCAGTCGGAGTTCAGCATGGCGATGCGGGTGTCTCCCGCCCCGCAGGAGTTCGTCAGAATTTTTGCCGAAGACGTAGAAGCCACCATCAAGGCTGCCAGCCTCGGCAAGCCGGGAGAGCCCACCTGAGGCCGATGGCAGTTCATTCTGTATCATCTCATTCACATCTAACATCACAAAAATTAATATATACATAATAAATTTTATATTTTTTGATTTATGAGCCCCTGCAATACTGCCTTTCTCATTCGGCGCTCAGACCTTCATCGGCATTCGGGCGTTTTAGCAGACAAAGCACCGGTCGGTCAGGCCGTTGGTCAAACAGGGGTAGATACACTATGAGTGAAAATGCTTACGAAAAAGGTCGTTTGAACCTGCCGTTTGTTGGTTTTTGCACCTTCGGGAAGAAGAGAACCTGCGAAGACTGGGATAACATCAAGGCGGACGTTGCCTTTATGGGCGCGCCCTTCGACTGCGGTACCCAGTGGCGTTCAGGGGCTCGCATGGGGCCTCGTGCAGTCCGTGAAGCATCCACACTGTTTTCTTTCGGCCACGGTGGTGCGTATTCCTATGAAGAGGATCTGATGTACCTGGATGGCGTCGATATTGTGGATATCGGCGATGCGGACATGGTGCATACCAACACCGAAAAATCCCATGCCAATATCGAATACGGTGTGCGCAAGATACTGGAATCCGGTGCCTTGCCGGTGGTCGTCGGTGGCGACCACTCGGTCAATGCCCCTTGTATTCGCGCCTTCGAGGGCCGTGGACCCATTCATATCATTCAGATTGATGCCCATCTCGACTTCGTCGATGAGCGTCACGGTGTTCGCTTCGGTCACGGCAACCCGCTGCGTCGCGCCTCCGAGCAGGAGTTCGTTACCGGCATGACCCAGCTTGGCATCCGTAATGTCTCCTCGTCCAACCGGGCGGATCACAAGGCGGCAGAAGATGCCGGCTCTACCATACTGTCCGTGCGCGATGTACGCCGGCTGGGCGTGGAAGGGGTACTGGCGCTGATCCCCAAGGGGGTTAATTATTACATCACCATCGATATCGACGGTTTTGACCCCTCGATTGCCCCCGGTACCGGAACCCCGAGTCATGGTGGCTTCACGTATTATGAAGTGATGGAAATCCTGCAGGGAGTGGCGTTCGGTGGTGAGGTAGTGGGTATCGACTTGTGCGAAGTCGCCCCCGATTATGATCATACCGGCACCACCAGTGTGTTGGCGGCACAGGTATTGATGAATCTGATCGGTTATGTCTTCCACGGCCGTCAATTGCGTCAACAAAGCGCATAAAGAGGTTCTATGCCGGTGTAAGCACCGGCATTTTCTTTTTCTGCTGTTCGGTGCCAGTCGAATCTGCACTACATATATCTCAAACCTAGCCTCTCATCCCCAATACCGTCTTTCCCCGCTGTATCGCGCCAGCCCGACTTGTTATGCTGAGTATCCACTCTAATTGATACGGACAATCAACAATGGCAGTAGGCGCATTCACGCAATGGCTGGCCCGGCACAAGGGGCTGGGGTGGATCCTGTTTGTGGTGGTGGTGGCGCTGTTCTGGCTGTGGCGCGGCGAGGTGTATCAGGCGCGGGTGAACGAGCCCGAGATGGAAGGCACTGCCGCCCCCGGTCTGCCAGCGGTGGAAGTGACGCGCCTTGATGCCGAACCCTACCAACCCACACTGATGCTGCAGGGGCAGCTGCTGCCCCAACGTTCGCAGGTATTGCAGGCCCAGGTGAGCGGCACCGTGGTCGAGGTGCCCGAGCTGGGCGAGACCGCCGCCGAGGGCGAGTTGCTGCTTACCCTGAGTGACGACGGCCGCCGCGTGGAGCTGACCCGGGCCGACGCCGAGCTGACCTTGCGCCAGGCCGAAGTCACCGGCGCCGCGCGATTGCGCCGCAACCAGCTAATCTCCGAAACCGGCTATCTGTCGCTCAAATCCGCCACCGCCGCCGCCGAAGCGGAGTTGGCCGAGGCGCGATTGGCGGTCAGCCGTACCCGTATTGCCGCGCCCTTTGCCGGCAGCGTGGATGCCCGGCCGGTCGAGCAGGGAGACTTTGTGCAGGCGGGAGATGCGCTGCTGACGCTGGTGGACGTATCGACCCTCAAGCTGCATGCCGCCGTGCCGCAACAGCAGGTGGCCGGGTTGACGCCGGGGCTGCCGGTGACGGCGGTAATGCTGGACGGACGCGAGCTGAGCGGCCGGCTCAGCTTTGTGGCCCAGGCGGCCGACACCGCTACCCGAAGCTTCGCCCTGGAAGCCCGGCTCAATAACCCGCACGGCTGGCGAGTGGCCGGGGCCAGTGCCGGTTTGAATATCACTCTGCCGACCCGGCAAGCCTTTCGGCTGTCGCCGGCGTTGCTGGCGCTGGATGACAATGGCCGCACCGGCGTTTATCTGGTGGATGAGCAAGACCGGGCGAAGCTGGTGCCGGTGACGCTGCTCAGCATCAGCACCGATCAGGCCTGGGTCAGTGGTTTACCGCAACCGGCACGCATCATCACGCGCGGGGCCGGTTTCATGACCGATGGCGCCCCGGTGCGCATTTACGAGCCCCAGTCATGAGGGCGCTGATTGCCGCCGCTGTCTTTCGCAGCCGCGCCACCCTGATGGCCTTTGTGTTTTTGCTGCTCGGTGGGGTAGCTGCCTATCAGGCCATTCCCAAGGAAGCCAATCCCGACGTCACCATTCCCATGATGTATGTGTCGATGGCGCTGGAGGGCATCAGCCCGGAAGATGGCGAGCGGCTGCTGGTGCGGCCGATGGAGCAGGAGCTGCGCTCCCTGGAAGGGGTGAAGAAAATGACCTCTACCGCCAGCGAGGGCCATGCGTCGGTGATGCTGGAATTCGATGCGGGCTTCGATCCCAAACTGGCGCTGCAGGAAGTGCGTGAAAAGGTCGACTCGGCCCGCAGCAAGCTGCCGCAGGAAGCCGACGAACCGGTGGTGCACGAAATCAACGTTGCCCTGTTTCCGGTGTTGTCGGTGGCCTTGTCGGGGCCCTTGTCGGAAGCCGAGCTGGTGATGACCGCCCGGCGGCTGAAAGAAGAAATGGAAGGCATTCCCGAGGTGCTGGAAGTGGACATTGGCGGCGATCGGGAAGATCTGCTGGAAATACTGGTCGACCCCCAGGTGCTGGACAGCTTTGGCATCGACTACACGGCGCTGTTCAATCTGGTGTCGCGCAACAACCGGCTGGTGGCGGCGGGTAGCCTGGATACCGGCGCCGGTCGGCTGGCGATCAAGGTGCCCGGCGTGATTGAAGATCTGGACGACGTGCTGGGCCTGCCCATCAAGGTAAGTGGCGACCAGGTGGTGACCTTTGGCGATGTGGCCACCCTGCGGCGCACCTTCAAGGATCCGGCGGGGTTTGCCCGCATCAACGGTCAGCCCGGCGTGGTGTTGGAGGTCAGCAAGCGTGCCGGCGCCAACATCATCAACACCATAGAGCAGGTCAAGCAGTTGCTGGCGGAGGCGGCGCCCTTGCTGCCGCCGGGGCTGGAAGTGGACTACATCATGGATCAGTCGACCCAGGTGGAAACCCTGCTGTCGGATCTGCTCAACAACGTGCTTACCGCTGTGGTGCTGGTGTTGATTCTGATCCTCGCCACCATGGGCGCCCGCTCGGCGGTGATGGTGGGGCTGACCATTCCCGGTGCCTTTCTCGCCGGTATTCTGATCATCTGGTCCATCGGCTTTACCATGAACATCATAGTGCTGTTTTCGCTGATCCTGGTGGCCGGCATGCTGGTGGATGGCGCCATTGTGGTGTGCGAGCTGGCCGACCGCCATCTGCACCAGGGGCAGTCGCCCAAAGAGGCCTGGATTAATGCCGCCCACCGCATGAGCTGGCCGGTGATTGCCTCGACCGCCACCACCCTGGCGGTGTTTTTTCCGCTGCTGTTCTGGCCCGGGGTGGTGGGGGAGTTCATGAAATACCTGCCCGCCACCGTCATCATCTGCCTGCTGGCTTCCCTGGCCATGGCGCTGATATTTTTACCGACCATGGGCGGGGTCAGCCGGCACGGCGCACGCGCCCGCGAACCGGTGCGGGTGCCGGGGCTGGCCCGGTATCGAGCCTTGCTGAGCCGCTTGCTGCGCCGGCCGGGCCTGACCCTGGTGGCGACCCTGGTGCTGACCGCACTGGTATATGCGGGCTATGCCCGTTTCAATCATGGCGTCGAGTTTTTTCCCGACATCGAGCCCGACAGCGCCCAGCTGCAGGTGCGCGCCCGGGGTGACTTGTCGGTGTATGAAAAAGACGCCCTGCTGCGCGAAGTGGAGCAACGCCTGCGCGGCCTGAGTGAGGTAAAGGCGCTCTATGCCCGCAGCTTTGCCATGGCCGACAGCCAGATGGGCAGTGATGTGATTGGCGTGTTGCAGTTTCAGTTTACCGACTGGTATTTGCGTCGCCCGGCTTCCTCCATTAAAGACACCCTGCTGGCGCTGACCGACGACATTCCCGGCATAGTGCTGGAGTTTCGCCAGCAACAGATGGGCCCGGGCGGCGGCAAGCCGGTGGAAATTCGGCTGTCGGGTACCGACAACCGGGAGCTGGAGCAGGCCGCCGACGGCGTGCGTGCCGCCATGCAGACGCTGGGCGGCTTTATCGACATAGAAGACGACCGCAGTCTGCCCGGTATCGAGTGGCGACTCACGGTCAACCGGGAAGCGGCCGCCCGCATGGGGGCCGACGTGCTGAGCGTGGGCAATGCGGTACAGCTGGTGGCCAATGGTCTGAAACTGGCGAGCTACCGGCCCGAAGATGCCAACGACGAGGTCGACATTCGGGTGCGACTGCCGCAGCAGTGGCGCTCGCTCGACCAGCTATCCCGGCTGACGATCAATACCCCGCGCGGCCAGGTGCCGCTCAGCCAGTTTGTGACCCTGACCCCGGCGCCCAAAATCGGCACCCTGCACCGAGTAGACGGCCGGCGTACCCTGACCCTGCAGGCCGACATTGCCGAGGGCTTTCGGCTGGATGAACGGCTGGCCGCACTGGCCGACAATGCACCGAGGCTGCCGTCCGGCATCAGCCTCACGGTCGCCGGAGAAGACGCGGATCAGCGTGAAGCGGGGCAGTTTCTGACCAGCGCCTTTGGCGTGGCCATTCTGATGATGACCTTGATTCTGGTCACCCAGTTCAACAACCTGTATCAAACCGCCCTGGTGCTGTCGGCCATCGTGTTTTCTACCGCCGGGGTCTTGATAGGTTTGCTGCTGAACGGGCAGTCATTCGGTATCGTGATGGTGGGCATGGGGGTGATTGCCCTGGCGGGCATCGTGGTGAACAACAATATCGTGCTGATCGACACCTTCAACCAGTTGCGCAAGGACGGCATGAGCCCGACCGAAGCGGCGCTGGAAACCGGTTGCCTGCGTTTGCGCCCTGTGTTGCTGACCGCCATTACCACGGTGCTGGGGCTGATGCCGATGGTGCTGGGGGTTAACGTCGACCTGCTGGCGCCGAGCCTCGGTATCGGTGCCCCGTCCACTCAATGGTGGACCCAGCTGTCGAGCGCCATCGCCGGCGGCCTGGCCTTCGCTACCCTGCTGACCCTGCTGCTCACCCCCTGCATGCTGGTGCTGGGCGCGGGGAAAACAAGCCGTAAGCCGTAAGCTGTCAGCTGTAAGGGGTGTTGATGGTTGGTGCTGTGTTGTGCTTGTGGAAACCGCGTTGTTTTTTGAATGGATTCCGGGTCAAGCCCGGAATGACTCGGAGGGGCGTATAGCGCCGTGCCTACATTAGTCACTCTGGCGAAGGCCAGAGTCCATGACAGGCTGTATGGCCACCTGCAAAATGGACTCCGGCTTTTTTTCTTATAGCTTAAAGCTTATGGCTTCCAGCTTTGTTTACCCAAAGGCCGCCAATTGTTCGCTGAAGGGGGTGAGATCGCCGATGTGCCGGGCGACCCACTCCGGGTTGTAGTAGGTATCCAGGTAGCGCTCGCCGCCGTCGCACATCAGGGTGACCAGAGAGCCGCGCTCGCCCTTTTCCTGCATGCGTTTGGCCAGTTGCAGCACGCCCCACAGGTTGGTACCGGTCGAGCCGCCGGCCTTGCGGCCCAGAATATGCTCCAGCCAGTGAATGGTGGCGATGCTGGCGGCGTCCGGCACCTTGATCATCTCGTCGATCACCTCGGGCAGAAAAGACGCCTCCACCCGCGGCCGACCAATGCCTTCGATGCGGCCACCGGCCTGGCTGACCAGGCTGGCATCGCCGCTTTGGTAGCTGTCGTAGAACACCGAATTTTCCGGATCCACCACCACCAGCCGGGTGTCCAGCCCCAGATAACGCACATAGCGGCCCAGGGTGGCGGAAGTGCCGCCGGTGCCAGCGCTCATCACGATGGCCTTAGGCACCGGATGGGGCTCTTCGGCCAGCTGGCGAAAGATGCTCTCGGCAATGTTGTTGTTGCCGCGCCAGTCGGTGGCTCGCTCGGCAAAGGTGAACTGATCCATGTAATGGCCACCGCTTTCCCGCGCCAGTCGCTCGGCTTCGGAATAGACTTCGGCGGCGTGATCCACAAAATGGCACTGGCCGCCGAGGCGCACCACCTGCTCGACCTTCTTGCAGGTGGTATGGCGCGGCATCACGGCGGTAAAGGGCAGGCCCAGCAGCTTGGCGAAATAAGCCTCCGACACTGCGGTGCTGCCCGACGAGGCTTCCACTACCGGGGTGCCTTCGTTGATCTTGCCGCTGCAGATGGCGTGCAAAAACAGCGAGCGGGCCAGCCGATGCTTGAGGCTGCCGGTGGGATGGGTGCTTTCGTCTTTCAGGTAGATGTCGATGCCGTCGAGACCGGGAATGTCGAGCCGGTACAGATGGGTGTCGGAGGTGCGCAGCTGATCGCTGGACAGGGTCTTGAGGGCGGTGCGGGTCCAGTGGTTCATGGCAATGGCGTCCGTAATGAGAATATAGGGGAAGAACCGGGCGGCTCTGTGATGACAAAATTATATCCCCACTCAGGGCAAAAATTTTTCTATCTTTCCTGCTATGGTGTTATTTTTTAGAAAAATTTTCTCTTTATTAGGTTTTATCGATGGATATTTTCGACCGACAGATACTGGCCCTGTTGCAGCACAATGCCTCTTTGCCGCTGAAAGATCTGGCGGAGGCGGTCAACCTGTCGGTAACGCCGTGCTGGAAGCGGGTAAAAAAGCTGGAACAGGCAGGGTTTATTCGCGGTCGGGTGGCCCTGCTGGATGCCGACAAGCTGGGGCTGGGGCTGTCGGTGTTTGTGCAGATCAAAACCCAGCGCCACGACAGTCAGTGGCTGGCGCAATTTGCCGACACCGTGACCGCCTTTGAAGAGGTGGTGGAGTTTTACCGCATGTCCGGCGAGTGGGACTACATGCTGCGGGTGGTGGTGGCCGACATCGGCGCCTTCGATCGTTTCTACAAAAAGCTGATCACCGGTACCGAAGGGCTGTCGGACATTACTTCCAGCTTTGCCATGGAGCAGATCAAGTACACCACGGCCCTGCCGCTGGGTGAGTCGGGCAAAGCGTGAGCAGGTGCGCACTATACCTGGGTCGCCCCCTGCTGTTTGTCTGACTCAGGTCAAAAAACGGTATCAAGATCGCATATAACCGCTTGGATTTTTGCGATGCCTGCCGATACAGAATGCAATCACCATGGTGGTGTCGGGTAACAATCTTGTGATGGCAGTAATAGGCAGTGCGCTATTACCTGATAAAGGAGTACAGAATGAAGGGTAGTATGGCGAAAACGATGGACAATATCTTGCGTGCGGTGGGGTGTAAAACCATCAATCGCCAGTTTATGTTGTCCTACGCGTTGATCTTTCTGTTGGCGGTGGCAGCGGCGGTCTCACTGTATATGAGCATGGCCATCAACCCCGAGACCATTAATGCGGCGGGTCGGCAACGGATGTTGAGTCAACGCATGGCCAAAGAAGCCATGCTGGTGGCCGCAAAGGTTGAGCAGCAGGAAGTACTGAAAAAAACCATCAACCTGTTTGAACAGTCGCACCTGCGCATCGTGCAAGGCGATGCGGCGGCGGGCATGAATGCGCTGGATGATCCGGCGATTATTTCGCAAATGCAGCGGGTAGAAGCGTTATGGCAGCAATACAAGGCGCTGATCCTTCGTCATGTAGAACAAAACAGCGATGCTACCCTGCTCGCCATTCAGCAGCAGTCGCCGGTGATCCTCGGTGAAATGAACAAGGCCGTGGTGATGATGACGGAAAAGGCCAATCACACCATCCGTACCCAGTTGTTAATCGCGTTAGGCTGTATTTTACTGATCCTGGTATTGGTGGTGTTGGGCCGGGTCTTTGGCTTGCGGATGCTGATGGACAATATTCTGCGTTTGCAAAACCGTATGGCGGAAGTGGGCAAGGGAGACTTTTCTCATCGTTTTGAGGTTATTCATACCGATAATGAAGTCGGACGCATGTTCTCTTCCTACAACAGCATGCTGGATCACATCAGTGACGTGCTGCAAACCGTACAACGGGTGGCCAAAAATACCGAAAACCATATTGATAACGTGGTAAAAGCCACCGAGGATGCCGAACAGGGGGTGATTCGTCAGTATGACGATATCGGGCTGGTCGCTACGGCGATGACCGAAATGGCCGCCGCCGTGAAAGAGGTGTCCAGCAACACTTCCGAGGCGGAGAAAGCGGCCACTGATACCGGCGAGCAGGCCAGAAAAGGCGGCATTGTTGTCGGCCAGACCGAGTCTCACGCCTTGCAGATGCTGGAAAACCTGAAACAAACCGCACAATTGATCACGGCGCTGAAAGAGGAAACCCTCTCTGTTGGCAGTGTCACCTCGGTGATTGATGACATTGCCGAGCAAACCAATCTGCTGGCATTGAATGCCGCCATTGAAGCGGCCCGGGCCGGTGATCAGGGGCGGGGGTTTGCGGTCGTGGCCGATGAGGTACGCACCCTGGCGCAACGCACTCAGCAGTCGACCCAGCAGATACAGAAAATCATTCAGCAATTGCAGCTCAAGGCCGAAGAGGCGGTGGGGTCCATGACCCAGAATAATGATTTGGCGCAAAAGAGTTGTGAGCTGGCGGTGGCTGCCGCCGAGGCGATAGAGCACATTATTGCCTCGGTAGAGACGATTTCGTCGATGAATATCATGATTTCTACCGCCACCAATCAGCAAAGTGGCGTCGCCATCGACATTGATCAGCGCATCGTCAATATCTCCGATGTGGCGGGCAACACGCGAGAAGATGCCAACCGGGTGGTGGCCGCGATTGGGGAGATCCGTAACGAGATTCGGGAGCTTAACCAGCTGACACACCGTTTTCAGCTGAGCAACGCCGTTCGCTAATCGGTAATGCGGTGTTATCCATCGCAACGCCGGGCATGCAAACATGCCCGGCGGAATCAGCGCCGTGCTGGCGCAGCACTATCCCCGCGAAGAGCCTGGCCTCATAGCCACTGACTGATGCCGACTATCATCAGCGGCAGTACAAAAAACACGCCAACGATATAGGCGGCCACATAGCCCTTGTTGCGTTGAGCCTGGGTCGCCATGGCCTCGGCCATGATCACCGGTACCTGACGCAAGAACGGCAGTACATAAATCACGGCAATGGCCAGCAGATTGAACAACAGGTGCACCAGGGCTATTTGCAGCGCGACCGTGGCTGCGGCGCCGCTGATGGCGGTGGCCGCCAGCAGGGCGGTGATGGTGGTGCCGATGTTGCTGCCCAGAATGAAGGGGTAGACCTGCTTCAGGCTGAACACGCCGGTACCGGCCAGCGGTACAATCAGCGAGGTGGTGGTGGAAGACGACTGCACCAGCACGGTAACCAGGGTGCCGGAGGCCATGCCGGACACCGGGCCGCGACCCACGGCGGTATGCAGTATGTTCATGGCGCGACCCATCATCAGAGTACGCAGTACCTTGCCAATCTGGGTAACCACCATCAGGATCAGGCCGATGCCAATCAGGATCAGCGCCACGCCGGACCAGATACCGGGCAACCAGGCCACGCTGGCCTTTAGCAGATCGGAGGCCGGAGACAGCAGCACCTTCATGAAGTTCATGCCGCTCATGCTGACGCTGGCGTCGCTGACCAGCAGGCCGGCCAGAAATTCGGACGCGTTGGCCAGCGGGCGGAACAGCAGCTCCAGCGGCAGCAGTATGGCCACGGCCAGAATGTTGAAGCAGTCATGCACGGTGGCGGCAGAGAAGGCCCGTTTGAACTCCTCACCATTGCGAATATGGCCCAGGCTGACCAGGGTGCTGGTGAGCGAGGTACCGATATTGGCGCCCATGATCATGGGAATGGCGATGCTAATCGGCAGGCCGCCGGCCACCATGCCGACGATAATGGAGGTGACGGTGCTGGAGCTCTGGATAAGGGCGGTGGCCACCACGCCGACGATAAGCGCGATACCCGGGTTGGAGGCAAAGGCAAACAGCGCTTTGGCGTCGCTGCCGGCGGCGGCCTTGAAGCCGGAACCGATGGCGCCCACTGCGGCCAGCAGCACATAAATCAGGAATGATACCAGCAGCCAGGACAGCCAGCCGGTCTGAACGTGACTTTCATTTGCGGAGCCGGGAAGGGCGGTGGATTGAAGGCTCATCATGCATCCTCATCTCAAAGTTGGCGCCACTATGCCGAGCCTTTGTGACGGTTTTATTACAATGCGGCAGTTTTATGACAGTCTTGTTTCAGGTGGGTCTCTTTTGCCGACGTAAGGGATACATTCGAGTCATTAGATGAAAATAAGGGGATCTTGCTGCACTTTAGCGTACCGGCAGTGCGTTATGGTAAACGCGAGTTGGCCGAGGGACGGAGCGGCACGAGCCGATCCTCGCCGGCGGTTTAACTCTTTTAGCGCTCTCGGTTAAGCTGGGGGCCGCATCACGTCAGGGGAGGGTGACATGACACAAGAAACGGCGCAGGAGCCGAATGGTGCGTTCGGGCAGGGCTCCGAGCCTACAATGGACTTTACCCGGATCCGGCGGCACTTCGACTTTCGCAGCATCGAAATCGGTCGCTGGGTTACCCGTGCCGAGCGAGAGCGGGCGGCGCCGCGGTTTTTTCAGGCCCTGTATGATCTGATGGGCATACTGGATGGCCCCGAAATGCTGATCTCTCTGCGTGGCAGCCTCTCGCTGCAATACGGCATTGGTGGTCGTCCCGGGGTGTCGGCCCATTATAATCCGGCCACCCGCTGCTTTTCGCTGGCCAAAAACGCCGGCCCCGGCAGCATTGCCCACGAATGGTTTCATGCCTTCGATCACTACATGGCCGACAAGGCGATGCGGGGCACCGCTCCTGGTGCCTTTGCCTCCCGCGCCTGGCTGAATGAAGCGGCCACCCAGAGTCACCCGCTCAACGAGCTGCTGTTCGACTGTTTTCATACCATTTTGCTGGATGCCGACGGTGCTGGACCCAGCCCCCTGTTTACGGTGTCGGCAGCCACCGACCAACGCCTGGGCACGGTTTACTTCAGCCAGCCGGAAGAGCTGTGTGCTCGCGCCTTTGAAGCCTTTGTGCAAGACAGCGCCATTCAAAACCCGTTTCTGGTAAAAGGTACTCGCCACTCAAAAGAAGCACAGATGGGCTTGTATCCGCAGGGCGAACAGCGCAGGCGGATCAACGCCGCCTTTGAGCGCTACTTTCGTACCCTGGGCGCCGCCCTGCAACGGTGCGGCTAGCCGCTTACATCCTTTGGCCGCTGTGATATGGTGCCGCACCAGACTCGTTAGCACCCAGTATTCATTACCCGGTACTTATTACCCGGTACCTGGCAAGGACAGGCCCATGACCTCATCATTTCCGCCCCGACCAGATGGCCGAGCCCTGCGCCTGATGGTGCAGGGCACCGCATCCGATGCCGGCAAAACCACACTGGTGGCTGGTTTGTGCCGGCTGTTTGCCCGGCGCGGCGCCAGGGTGGCGCCCTTCAAACCGCAGAACATGGCGCTGAACAGCGCGGTCACCATCGACGGTGGTGAAATCGGCCGGGCCCAGGCGCTGCAGGCGGCGGCCTGTTTTTTGCCGGCCGAAACCGACTTCAACCCGGTGCTGCTGAAACCCCAGAGCAACACCCAGGCCCAGGTGATAGTGCAGGGCAGGGCGCTGTCGGTGATGGAGGCGAAAGACTTTTTCGGCCCCCAGGCCAAACACTACAAGCACCGCATGCTGGAGGCGGTGCTGGACTCGTTTGACCGGCTTCGCCAACGTCACCAGTTGGTGCTGATAGAAGGAGCGGGCAGCCCGGCCGAGATCAACCTGCGTGACAACGACATCGCCAACATGGGCTTTGCCGAGGCGGCAGACTGCCCGGTGATCCTGGTGGCCGACATCGACAAGGGCGGCGTGTTCGCCCAGCTGGTGGGCACCCTGATGCTGCTGAGCGAGTCGGAGCAGGCGCGCATCAAGGGCTTTGTGATCAACCGTTTTCGCGGTGACATCAGCCTGCTGCAAAACGGCCTGACCATGCTGGAACAGATGACCGGCAAGCCGGTGCTGGGCGTGGTGCCCTACCTCGACAACCTGCAGCTGGATGCCGAAGACGCCATGTGCCGCACCGCCACCACCAGCGCAGAAGAACGCCCGCTCAAGGTGCTGGTGCTGGTAACACCACGCATCAGCAATCATACCGACATCGATCCGCTGCGGCTGCATCCGCGGGTAGAGCTGACCCTGATGCACGTAAGCGCCGATCCGGCCGAGTGCCCGGCGGCCGACCTGATTATTCTGCCCGGCAGCAAGTCGGTACGCGACGATCTGGCCTCGCTGCAAGCGCAGGGCTGGGGCAAGGCACTGAATCGCCATTTACGCTACGGCGGCAAGCTGCTGGGCATTTGCGGCGGCTACCAGATGCTGGGCCGGCGCATCAGCGATCCGTTGGGAATCGAAGGCGAGGTGGGCGAGAGTAAAGGCCTGGGCCTGCTGCCGATAGACACCGAGTTGCGGCGGAGCAAACAGCTGCGTAATGTGGCGGGTACCCTACAGCTTGATGGTGAGCACGGCCCAAGCTGCCCGGTGCAAGGCTATGAAATTCACTGCGGCCAAAGCCGGGTGCTGCAACCGGGGTTACAGCCTTTTCGGTTGTTTGCCGCCGGGCCCGATGGCGAGCCGGGCGAGACCGGCGTTGCCGACGGTCTGCTGTCTGACGACGGCCAGGTGCTGGGCACCTATCTGCACGGCCTGTTTGACCACCCCGACGCCTGCAATCAATTGCTGGCCTGGGCCGGCCTTGAGAACAGCCAACAGGCGCAGGATAAAAACGCCATTCGGGAAGCCAACCTCAACCGGCTGGCCGACACCCTGGAACAGCATCTCAATCTGGAATTACTACAAGACTGCATGCAATAAGGAACCCCATGAGCGAAGCAAACGACAATAACCGTGATCAGGTAAAGGCCGAACGGCACCAGCAGCGGCAGCAAAAGGTAAAAGAGGTGGTCGACGCCAGAGTAGCGGCGGCAAGCGAAGAGCGTGGCGTACTGATGGTGATTACCGGTAACGGCAAGGGCAAGAGCACCGCCGGTTTTGGCACAGTGGCGCGGGCCGTGGGCCACGGCAAAAGCGCGGCCGTGGTGCAGTTTATCAAGGGTGGCTGGGAATGCGGCGAGCGCAATCTGCTGCAAAAAGTGGGCGTGCCCTTTGAGGTCATGAACACCGGCTTTACCTGGGAAACCCAGAACCGGGAACAGGACATGGTCGCCTGCGAACAAACCTGGCTGCCGGCCGAAAAAATGCTGGCCGATCCCGGCATCGATCTGGTGCTGCTGGACGAACTCACCTACATGGTGGCCTATCACTATCTGGATCTGGACCGAGTGCTGACCGCGCTGAAAAACCGCCCGCCGCACCAGCACGTGATCATTACCGGTCGCGGTTGTCACCGCGCCATCATCGAGCTGGCCGACACCGTGAGTGAAGTACAACCGATCAAACATGCCTTTGATGCCGGCGTTAAAGCCCAGCCCGGCTTTGATTACTGAGAAAAGTGTGCCGAATTAAAAAAGGCGCTACTGCATATGCAGTAGCGCCTTTTTGTGATGTTAAGCATAATGGATTATTGAGCCGATTCTTCTTTTTTTACCAGATTGAACAAGGTGTCTTTCAGATTGACACGTTTTAACTTTAACTCTTCAAGGTGACTGTCACCGGTAGGCCGGTCTGCCGCCTCGATTTTAAATACTTCATTGTCGATTTCATGATAATCATCAAATAACTTGGCGAAGTGACGATCATTCATTTTCAGGTGACGAATAGTGTGATGATGATCGGGAAATTCTTTTAATAAGCTATGTTTTTCTAAAGACATATTATATTGGCCTCGCGCTATTGGTTTGATTTATTACACTAGCAACATGACATCGCATGTCAAGCCGTGTATTGATCCAGGTCAAGAGTTTGTAGCTACAGACCAAATGCCTAAGTAATGCTGCATAACAGACATGGTTCTGTTGTTATTCCCGCGCACCCTCTGTTGTCATTCCCGCGAAGGCGGGAATCCAGGGCCTGTGGCGCAGATTTGTCAGCCTGCGCTTCTCCTGCAAAGACACTGGACCCCCGTCCCCGCCTTCGCGAGGATGACGTTCCTTAGCGAGGGTGACGAGAAAGAAAAGCTGGCCCCAGTATCCACATCAGTTATGAGATATTACTTAAGGCGGGTTAATTCAGGTTAAAAATAGTGACGCGATACCGAGGTTCTGGTATCGCGCCATCATCAAGTTCAGCTAAAAAGACCATGTGGTACGAATCACGTTAAAGCGTTGTTTAATGTGATGTTTACTCAACAATCTTCACTCCCGTACCTTTTGCATCCATGTAGCCCCAAGTGGTAAGACCAACTCCGCTTTTGTAACTGACGTTAACGACAGCATTGGCACCGACCATTCTGGCTTTTTCAATGAGAGCTTCATTAGCCTGCTCTTTCGTTGGGTCTTTATGAAAGACGGTCAACTTTTTGACAGAAACTTCAATCGGACCAATTTCTTCATAGTTTCGGTCTTTAATATCACCTTCCGAGATAATGACCTGAGAGGTTTTATCTATTGCCGATGCCGTTTGTGACGGTATATTAGAGCTGGTGCGGTAGGTGGAACACCCGGAAATGGTCGATAACCCAATGGTAAGGACTAAAAAACCAATTTTATTAAGTTTCATTTTCTCTCTCCAGCATTAACTTCGAAAGTCTGCTACTTGAAACAGGGCACAAAGGAGGGTTGTATTCATTGTTGATAGGCTACTGAACTAGTGTAAGCTCTTGGGCTAAGCTATCTGGATAGGCAGTAACTAGCTTGGTAGTAACATTAAGAGCATCTAAATTGGTCTTGATGTTGTTTATTGTACGTGGAATGAACTGGCTTGAATCACCCATAACACCACGCACTAACTCTTTGCCTAAGTTTTCAATCCCACCACTTTTAATATCAAACTGGGTGTAAATATCTACATGATAACCATCTTTGTATTGCCATAAACAAGTATAAAACTGGGTATTTTCACCATGGTTAGACATGTAGTTATCAGCTGCTTGAGCATAAACTAGAGCTCCATTGCAGGTTGGTATTTTCATATTTCCTGCTAAGGCAGCAAGGCCAGAATTTTTTCCAAATGGACTAACTAATTGGAATCTTGGAGCTTGTTCTGGCAAAGGGTGAGGAGGAAGATCTTCCACTATTTTCACAGAAGATGTATTTTCTTGAAGAGCAGTTTTGATAGCATTAGCCATCTGGCTTGGCGTTACATCATTGTTGGTTTCAATGTTGTAGATAACGTAACTTTTCTTTGTCTCCGTGGTTGGTGTCAAAGAGTTACAGCCAGCTAACGCGAGCGCAGCGATTAACGGAAGTGCTATTTTCTTCTGCATTCTTTTATCTCCTTGCGTTAAATTCCCTAATTTACAGCCGTTAGATATCTTTATTTTCCATACTGCGATCAATACTACTCAGTGGAGCCCATATGAGGCTTTATCATTATAGGCAAGATGGGACGCATAATGGAAGTGGGTAAGAGGCAGTTATCAGTGACAAGTATCAAGAAAAAATGCAGAACCGCTGTCGACACTATCAGGCGCTGCCGCTACATGGGGAAGGGCAAAGGGCCCGCTTTGCCGACCTTTCGCTTCAGGCTCGAAAAGTGCTCCTACCGTTCCGGCATTCCCACCATCCATGACGGTCAGATGAAACGGAGAACGTACATAGAGGTATTCACAGCGTATGGCAGCGCTGTTGATGCCTGCGCTGACAGTGAAGCAGGGCGGTCATTACAACATGGTAATCAAGTGGCAATGAGTTTGACGGAGTTGGGCTGGCAGTATTGCTCGCATTGGCGCTCATCCTGATATGCCTGCTAATGCCAAACATTCATGGAGATAATGATGATGATGATAAAAACTGCTCGCCGTTCACTGCTGGCCCTGACCCTGTGTGCCGCTCCTGCCTTTGCTGCGCCTGTTTTGACCACAGAAGGCGGCATTGAACACAGAGCCGATGTGTCACTGGACCTGGCCAACCAGCTGCTGGACGCCACCATGGCGGCCTGTCATGCCGACGGTCGCACTGCGGTCGCCGCGGTAGTCGACCGTGGCGGTAATCTGGTTGCCCTGCAGCGTGACGACAATGTCGGCCCGCACAATACCCTGGCGGCCCAGCGCAAGGCCTTTACCTCGCTGTCCACCAAAACCACCTCGCGCAAGCTGTCTGAAATTGCCCGTAACAACCCCGAGTCAGAGAATCTGAATACGCTGGACGAGCTGTTGCTGCTGGGCGGCGGCGTACCGCTGAAAGTGGGTGACCAGGTGATTGGCGCCATTGGCGTCGCCGGTGCCGGTGGTGCAGCCATCGATGAAGGTTGTGCCCTGCAGGCCATCGACAGCGTGCTGCCTAAAACCCTGTAAGCCCACACCATCACCACACTTTATTGACCCGGCAGTCGCGTTGGCGGCTGCCGGTTTTTATATGTTCGGCGTTATCTGGCTGCCACTATGCGGCTACCACTCGGGTTCTGCCGCCGGATCGTAACCCTTGTATTGTTCCGGCTTGCTGCCGCTTTCGGCAACCACAAAGGGATAGTGTCGATTCGGGCGTGCTTCGCCCGGTTGCTGAGGCGATGGGGAAACCTGAAAAATCCAGTCGTCGCCAAAATCAAACCAGTAGAACAGTTTCTTGCCTTCGGGCAGGGGCAATAATGACCCGATGCTGTCATCCAGCGAGTATTCTTCACCGTCAAAATGCAGGCGCTCGGCTCCGGACTCTTCGCTGGAGATAAAAAACGAATACATGTGGTCGTTATCAAAACCAACGGCGGCCTGAATGGCGTCGTGTAAATCGTGCAGCGAGCTGCTTTCTTCTATCTCCAGTTCACAGCCCCAGTCTGTTTGTGCATACATGCCTGAAACGAGACGAATGGACAAGGTGATGATCATGGCGGCCTCATGGTTTATTGAAGTAGGGGTGAAACACCGGCTGAAAAGAGTGATGTAAAAAGCCCCGCGAATGTGAGCGGCGGGGCTGGTATTACCGGACGCCGAGCCTAGGGCTGATAGGCCGGCATAGGCGCCATGATGTGCACATAGGGCGTGTCTTTCCACATTACCCAGGGGCCACCGTTGGTGTGGTCGGTGGGCAGGTCTTCCAGCATGGCGTTATCGGGCACCAGTATCATCAGGTGCGGTAGCGTCTCGCTAATCCACTCGTTGCTGTCTGTTGGCTCGGTGGCGTAAGGGTCGGTATTACTTTCGGGAGTACCGCCCTGCAGCATGTAACCGAAGCCCATGGATGTGTTGGTGAGTGGCAGCTTGTTCATCCAGGCGTGTGCCCACGCCATCCAAGTCGCATCCAGGCACATGGGGTCGTTGCCGGAGGTGGCCGGCATATCCGGAAGGCAGGTCCAGCCGTTGTCGCCTTTGCGCAACTCCGTCATGTCGGCACCTTCTTCGGCCGGCCAGTCCATTATGGTGGCGGTGGCACTGACCGAGGGTGGGGCGGCGCTCATGGCGCTGGCTATTTTTTCTTCCGGGGTGGCGGCCAGTGTGGCACCGCAGGTTGCGGCGAACATCAGGCCCAGCGCAACACGGGGAAGAGAAACCAGGTTGTTCATGGTTTGGCTCCTTAACATGGTACAGCGGGCATTAATCAGGACGATTAATGTTCTATCCATGCAGTATTTTAGGCTTAGCAGGGCGTCGACCTTCCGTCAACGCGGCTGAAAGCGGGACGCGGGCAGCTAAACTTATCAGCGAGTCAAATCTGGCCGGCGCTTGCTTGGTAAGCGGCGCCGGGTTAGCGGTTACTCGCTTGAAGCCGGCTATTCTGTTGAGTCTGTTATTTCAAGGACACCATCATGACACTTATATCCAAGGATGCCGTTGCCGGCCTGAAAAAGGCGGTGAAGGGCCGAATTGTGCTGCCCGAAGATGCCGATTATCACGAGGTTCGCAAGGTGTGGAACGCCACCATTGACCGTCACCCCAAAGTGATAGTGCGCTGCGCCGAGGCGGAGGATGTGCCACCGGCCCTCGATTTTGCGCGCCGGCACAAGCTGGATATCTCGGTGCGCGGTGCCGGCCACAATATTGCCGGCAATGCGGTGTGCGAGGGCGGCATCATGATCGACATGTCGACCATGACCGGGGTGCAGGTTGATGCGGTCAATAACATAGCTCTGGTGGAGCCGGGTGCCCGGCTGAGCGATGTGGATCTGGCCACCCAGCAGCATGGGCTGGCCACGCCGCTCGGCATCAACTCCACCACCGGCGTGGCCGGTTTGACCCTGGGCGGCGGCTTCGGCTGGCTGACCCGGCAACACGGCATGACGGTAGATAATTTGCTGGCGGTCGAGCTGGTGACCGCCGAGGGAAGTCGCTTCGGGCCAGCGAGCAGGAAAACAGTGATCTGTTTTGGGCGGAGCGCGGGGCGGGCGGTAATTTCGGCATCATTACCCGTTTTGAATACCGGCTGCATGCGGTGGGGCCGGAGATCACCGCCGGGCTGCTGGTGTTTCCCATGGCGCAGGCAACCCAGGTGTTGCAGCAATACCGTGATTACATGAACGGTGCACCCGAACGGCTCAATGTGTGGGTGGTGATGCGCAAGGCGCCGCCGTTGCAGTTTTTTCCCGAGCCGATACACGGGCAGGAAGTGGTGGTACTGGCCATCTTTTACGCCGGGCCGCTGGCCGAGGCCGAGCCGCTGATAGCGCCGCTGCGAGACTTTGGTACCGCCCACGGCGAGCATATTGGCGAGCAGCCTTATGTGCAGTGGCAGCAGGCGTTTGATCCCCTGCTGACGCCGGGAGCCAGAAACTACTGGAGCGCGAGTTTTTCAAGGCCTCGGCGCCGTTTGCTTCTGCCGGTGTTTACATTAACTTCATGACCGAAGAAGAAGGTGAGCGGGTAAAAGCAGCCTATGGCGATAATTATGCGCGGCTGGTGCAGCTGAAGCGCCAGTATGATCCCGACAATTTGTTTCACCTGAATCAGAACATTGCTCCCTGAGCGGGTGTTCGCGGTGGTTGCTCTGCTCGTGAAAGTGCCGCCGGTGTGATGCCGGCGGCACATTTACAACCAATTAAAACTTGCAGCACTCTGGCTGATAATGATGCAATCTGCCACTATAGTCATGCCATTGCTTACAAGGATGTAGTGCATGCTGATGTCATTGCTTGATAAAGGAAAATTGGCGATTTTGCTGTTGGGCCTGTGGTTGCCCGGTTGGGGCGCCAGTGCGGGCACCCTGCAGCAGGCTCTTCAGCATGGCGATATACGTTGTGGCGTGTTTCCGGACGACCCCGGGCGCAGCGCCATCGACAACGAGGGGGTCTGGCGCGGTTTCTACGTGGACTTTTGCCGGGCGACCGCCGCAGCCCTGTTCGGTGATCCGAAGCGGGTGCAGTACATAGAGGTAGACGCCACCACTCGCTTTACCAGCCTGCAGCAGCGCCAGGCCGATGTGGTGATGTACAGCTCCACCTGGACGCTGGGCCGCGAACACCGCTATCAGGTCGCGTTTCCGGCGATTTATCTGTTTGATGGCCAGGGCCTGATGGTCCGTGAGCAGGCCGATATTCACGAATTGGCCGATCTGGCTGGCAAAACCGTCTGTGTAACCGAAAACACCACCACCCACCGTAATCTGGTCAACCTGCTGGCGCGCGAACGGCTCGATGCCCGTATCCTGTTTTCCAACGGCGACAGCTTCTTTCGCGGCCATTGCGATGCCTACAGTGCCGACCGCATCAATCTGGCCATCAACCGCGCTCATCGCGCCGACAATCCCGCCCGTTACCGTATTCTGCCGCTGACCTTCACCCGGGAGCCTATCGGCCCCATGGTCAGAAACGATGACGCCGAATGGTCGCGGGTGATTCGCGCCGTGGTGCATGCGCTGATCCTGGCCGACGAAAAAGGCATTACTCAGGCCGAGGTGGCGGCTTTGCGCGGCAACAGCAGTGATGCAGAGGTTCGCAACCTGCTCGGCGACAGCGGTGACCTTGGCCAGCAATTGGGATTGCCGGCCGACTGGGCCTATCAGGCCATTCGCAGCGTCGGTAATTACAGCGAGATCTATCGGCGGCATTATGGTCCCGACACGGCCATCAATGTGGAACCCGGTCTCAACCAACCCTGGTCGCGGGGCGGCCTGTTGTTTGCGCCGCTGTTTCAGTGAAGGAGCCAACGACCTTGCTGCCCGTTTTTCGCCGCCGGCCTCGTTACAGCATTGGCAGTAAACTGACCCTGATTATCGGTGCCGTGTTCGGCCTCTACCTGCTGTCGGTGACGGTGATCGGTTATGTCATGTACAGCCAGTATCGCGGTTTCAGCACCCTGGCCAGCAGTCACTTTGACCGGGCCATGACCGCCGCCGAGCTGACTCGGGATGCAGAAACCATTGCTGCCGAAGTGTTCGAAATGCTGGTCAGCAGCGAGCGTTCCATCAATGCCGGCAATCGCCGCGCCGAAAATCTGGCCAGCATTTATCAGGCCACCCGTCAGCGTCTGGATGCGGTTGATGCCAGTGATGTAGTGGATGACCAAACCCGGGCCGAGCTGGATCGTTGGCAACAGCCCTTTTTCAGCAGCCTTGAGCGACTGGATACGCGGCTGGCAGCCGAGCAGTCGTTGCAGGCCGCCCACCTGAATCGCATCGATGAACTGTTTCTGTTGCTGCAGCAGTTGCCACCGGTGGCAACGACGGCTTCCTTGCCCGCGGCAGATCAGCGCTTTGTCGGTCATGCCCTGGCGGCCCTGAGTTATGCCGCCGCCGCCCTCAGTGCCGAGCGCCCGGGGCAAATTGCCCGCTTGCACGGTGCTTGCCAGCAACAATTGCAACAGCTGGCGGCCTTGTCGCTGGTCTCTAAAGATTTTATCGAGCTGCGTAAACGATTGAACCGTACCCTGCCGAGTATCTTCACCAGCCGACGTCCCTTGCTTCAACATGGGCGGGCCACCCTGGCCACGGCCAGACAAACCCGGGTGCTGGCGCAAAAACTGACCAGTACCACCTTCAACTATCATTTGCAGTTAAAAGCCGCGGCGCAGCAGGCCATTACCGTTCATCAACGCATGATCCGCCGTTCGCTGTTCGGCCTGCTGCTGGCCTCGCTGGCGCTGATCACCATTACCGTGGGGGCCGTTGTTTATATTCGACGGGCCATAGTGTTGCGTATCAATCGGCTCAGTGCCGCCATGCATGCCCATCAGCAGGGGCATGACGGGCCCATTCCCTGTGAAGGGCACGATGAAATCAGCCTGATGGGCTCGACTTTTGCGGTGTTTGTCGAGGCGCGCCGGCAGGCGGAGCAACAACTGGAGCAGGCCAACCTGCATCTGCAGCAGATGAACGCCGAACTGCACCGGCTGAGCGAGATTGACGAGCTGACCCGGATAGCCAACCGGCGGCGCTTTGATCAGCATATGGCGTCGGTGTGGCGACGGGCACTGCGGGAGCAAAGCCCGCTTGGCCTGATCATGGCAGATATCGACTTCTTCAAGCGGTTCAATGATGAATATGGCCACCAGGCCGGTGACGAGTGCTTGTACCGGGTGGCGCAGGCACTGGCCGGTGAATTGCACCGGGAAGGGGACATGGTGGCCCGTTACGGTGGCGAGGAGTTTATTTTGTTGCTGCCGGGGCTGAGCTTGGCACAGACCGAAAAGCTGGCGCGCCGTTTGCTGCGGGCGGTGCGGAGCCTGCAGATCCCCAATGACCAGGCTGAGGGTCATATGGTGACCATCAGCCTGGGGGGGGCGTCGGTGGTGCCCACCACGCACGATCGCATCGAGTCACTGGTCAGCCGTGCCGATCAGGCCTTGTATGCGGCCAAAAGCCGAGGGCGAAATCGGTTTTGCTCGGCGGTGGCGGATGATCAAAACGTCATGGTTGGTGGCACCACCTGACGACCGGGTCAGTCCCGCCCCGTTTGGGGCGGGAGTTCGCCGTTATGCGGTTTGAACCTGCAGGCGAGCGCGTTGCAGGCGCGACAGCAAGACCACCAGTACCAGTTGGGTGGCGATGGCAGCCAGCAGCACCAACGGGCTTTCTACCCAACCGGCCACCACAAAGCCCGCCAGCGCAATGCCGCCGTTGAGCAGGGCGTAGGGCAGTTGGGTGCGGAAGTGTTCAAACTGATCGCAGCCCGAGCCGGTAGACGACAGTATGGTGGTTTCCGAAATCGGCGAGCAGTGATCGCCGAACAGACCGCCCGAGAGCACGGCGCCGATGCAGGCATACAGCGGGGCGTCAATGGCCACGGCGGTGGGGATCACCAGCGGCATCATGATGGCAAAGGTGCCCCAGGACGAGCCGGTGGCGAAGGAGATCACCGCCGACAGCAAGAAAGCCACCGCCGGTACCAGCCAGGCAGGAAAACCGGCCTGGGCCTGTTCGGCAATGTAGGCGGCGGCGCCCAGATCCTTGCCCACGCTGCTCAGGGTCCAGGCCAGGATCAGCACAATGGCGACCTGCATCATGTTGCCCATGCCCTTGAGGTACACGGCAATGCCATCGGTCACCCGGCGTACGCCATAGCTGGCCATCAGGGTGATCAACGTCATGGCCGCCATGAAATAGGCGGTAGACAGGGCGGCACGAAACACCGAACCCGACACTTTCTCGAACGGAAAGCCCAGCGGCCCTAGCATGGCGATTAACACCCCGGCCATCACCAGCAGTGGCGCCCATACAAACGAGGCCCGGGCGTTGTCGTGACTGAACAGGGCTTGCTGCTCTTGCGGGCCGGCGGCAATTTCACCCCGTTCGGCGGCGCGCTCGGCTTCGGCCATGGGGCCAAAGTCCAGTTTCTTGAAGGCGATCAGCGGCACTATGGCCACCGCCAGCACGGCATAGAACTGGAACGGAATGGCGGCAATAAAGGCTTCCCAGTCGGTCAGCGGCAGCGCAAGGGCGGTAAATTCCTTTTGCAGCAGACCCATGATGTACACGCCCCAGCCGATAAAGGGCACCATAATCGCCACCGGCGAGGCGGTGGAGTCGATGATGAAGGCCAGTTTCTGGCGCGACAGCTTGAGCTTGTCGAACAGCGGCCGAAATACCGGGCCGACGATCAGCGGCGTGCCGAGATCGGAAAAGAAGATGACGATGCCGCCCAGCCAGGCTGCCACCTGGGCCCGGCACTTGGTGCTGACCCAGTGGGTGACCTTGCGGGCAAAGGCCTGGCCGCCACCGGACTGTTCCATCAGCGCCACAAAGCCGCCGATAAATACCAGCAACACCAGTACGCCGGCGTTATAGCTGTCGGTCAACTGACCGACCAGGTGGTCTTTGACCAGAATGCCGAAGTTGTCGAGCGGGTGCAGCCAGTCGTTCAGCATCACCACGCCACTGGCGACACCGGCAAACAGGCCAATCACCACGTTGCGGGTGCCGAGCGACAGCACCAGGGTGATAACGATGGGGATCAACGAGCTGATATGGGGTTGGTCCATTACCGGTTCCTTCCTGAAGGGGTTCGACGCCGAGGGGGCAGGCCCGGCAGACGAAGATGAATAAGTAAATGAAGCGCGGGACTTTAAAGAAGGTCGGTCGCGGCCGCAACCGGATAATGGTTTTTTAATAGTGAAATATGCACAATAGGCGACATTTTAATCTGATAAAGGCTTTTTTTGCCCGTTAAAATTAATCAAATGAGTCCTTTTATGGTGTTTTTATTCACTCGGTGCCGAGCGCAGTGTCACTCTGGGGACGGGGTGTTTGCGCAGTAAATGCACCGATCATGTCACGCGAAGGTTATGTGTATTTTTGAATATATATTTTTTAAAAGTGGCTAAAAACTCATTTATTACCAAACCCCCTGGCTGTGATATAACAGTTACATCTAAAACCCTGTCGGAATTCACTCGTTGGACAATATAGAACACCTTTTTCTGCTGACCGGGGTTTTGCTGTGTTTAAGCGTGCTGGCGACCCTGTTGTCGGCGCGTTCCGGCATCCCCATTCTGCTTATCTTCCTGCTGATCGGCATGCTCGCCGGTGAAAGCGGACCCGGCGGCATCGAGTTTGAAAGCTATTCGATGGCCTATGCCGTCGGCAACCTGGCGCTGGCCATCATACTGCTGGACGGCGGCATGCGCACCCGCATGGAAACCTTTCGGGTGGGGCTGAGGCCGGCGCTGAGTCTCGCCACCCTGGGGGTGGTGATCACCAGCGGCATGACCGGGCTGCTGGCGGTGTATATTCTGGATTTAAGCTGGATGCACGGCCTGCTGCTGGGCTCCATTGTCGGCTCGACCGATGCGGCGGCGGTGTTTTCGCTGCTTAGCGGCAGGGGAATGCACCTTAACCAGCGGGTAGGGGCCTCGCTCGAAATCGAGTCGGGTACCAACGATCCCATGGCCATTTTTCTGACCCTGACCCTGATTGGCCTGATCACCGGCGAGATGCATGGTGCCGGGGATACCCTGCTGTTTCTGCTGACCCAATTCGGCATCGGCGCCATTGCCGGGGTGCTGGGGGGTCTGTTGCTGGTGCAGCTGATCAAGCGGGTGGGGCTGGCCTCGGGTCTGTATCCCATTCTGGTCACCGGTTTTGGCCTGGCCCTGTTTGCGCTGACGGCGCTTTTTGCGGGCAGTGGCTTTTTGGCGGTGTATCTGGCGGGTCTGGTGGTGGGCAATGCCCGCCTGCGCCACATGGAATCGATTTTGCCGGTGTTCGATGGTCTGGCCTGGCTCAGTCAGATTGGACTGTTTCTGGTGCTGGGGCTGCTGATTTCGCCGGCGGACATGTGGGCGATGGCGCTGCCGGCCAGCCTGATTGCGCTGGCGCTGATTTTTATTGCCCGGCCGCTGGCGGTGCTGGTGGCGCTGGTGCCCTTCTTTCGTTTCAATGCCCGCGAGCTCGGCTTTATCTCCTGGGTGGGGCTGCGTGGGGCCGTGCCCATCGTGCTGGCTATTTTTCCGTTGATGGCGGGCATTCCGGAAGGGGCCATGATCTTCAATGTGGCGTTTTTCGTGGTGCTGATCTCCTTGCTGGTGCAGGGCTCTACCCTGCCGCAGATGGCCCGCCTGCTGCAGGTGGAAGTGCCGCCCGAACCCGCGCCCCGGCGCCGTTCCATGCTGGGTATTTTTGAAGAAGACGACTTCGAAATGTTTCTTTATACCGTCAGCAGCGAGTCGATAGACGGTGTGGTGGTGCGTAAGCTGACCTTTCCGCCGCACTGTAGGGTGGCGGCGGTGTTCAGAGGCGAAAACCTGCTGCCGGCTTCGGGCAGCACCCGGCTGGCGCTGAACGATGTGCTCTGTGTCATCGGGCGCAGCAATCACCTCAAGACCCTGAACAACATGTTTGGTGGTGATCTGGATGCGGCGCGCAGCAAGGCGCGCGCCTTCTTTGGCGACTTCATTCTGGATGCGAATGCCCGCATGGGGGACGTGGCGCTGATGTATGGCGTGGACGTGGACGAAAGCGAAGCCGGTTTAAACCTGGGTGAGTTCATGCTGGTCCACAGCAACGGCCACCCGGTAGTGGGGGATCACTTTGTGCGTTACGACATGGTGTGGACCGTGGCCGATGTGGACGGCGATCAGGTGCTCAAGGTGGGCTTGCGCGAGCATGAAATAGACAATGTCTGAGGTGGTTGCCGGCGTCAGTTCTCTGCCGGGGTTACCGTGTGCGAGGCGGGTGCCAGCGTGAGGCGCTCGGCCTGAACAGGTGTCGCCTCGGGCGCCATGTATCGGCCGGGTAACCCGTCGGCTGCAAGATCATCAAAGCCGCCTTTGGCGCTTACCTGCCGATAACCCAGTGTCTGTAATGCTTCGCTGGCCTGCTGCGCGCGGTTACCGCCACTGTCATACAGGTTCAGGGGGGTGTTTTTGTCCGGGTAGCGGGTGCTGACGTCCCGGGCAATACGGGTATGGGGAATATGAATGGCCTCTGCCAGGTGTTGCCGGGCGTACTCTTCGGGGCTGCTCACATCTATCCATACCGGCTCGGCGGCCAGCAGCGGCAGCGCCAGGCCCAGCAACAGACTCGGCAAGAGTAGGGTGACTCGGTTATTCATGGGGTAAATACCTCTGTTTCAATCACGGCAAGTGTAAAACAGAAGTGGTCGGTACATGGGGGTGGAAAGGGCCGTAGCCGACAGAACCCGGCACAGCGAAAAGAAATCCCCCGCAAGCGCGGGGGATGAGTCATCAAGACAGCAGGTAAGACAGAATTTCCACTACCTGTTCCGGGTGGCGACAGGTGGCCTTGGCGGCCTCGTCCACTTCTTTCAGGGCGTGGTCGTGCTCGGCATCGTGCAGGGTGATGATGGGCTTGCCGGACGCGACGGCAAAACCGGCGTCAAAGGCGGCATTCCACTGCTTGTATTTGGGTCCGAAACGAACCACCACCATATCGGCCTGCTTGATGTGGGTCGAGGTGCGAATGCTGTTGATGCCGGAGGCCTTGCGGTCACGCCAGAAGTTATCTTCTTCGGCGCCCAGAATATTCACGCCCACCATGTCGCTGGTGTCGTGATCGGTAACAGCCGAGTTGAACTCGACGGCCAGACCCTGGGCCTTGGCACCCTCGATAATACGCTCACGCCAGTCGCTGTGGATTTCGCCGGACAGATACACGTTCCAGATTTTCTGACTCATTATGTATTCCTTTTTGTTCACAAAGGTAATTTAAATAAAATACAGTTGTTAAAGGTTAACGCATTTTTACGCTAAAATCAGCCCTCGGGTGATGCCGGTGCCACCAGCTTGAGCAATTTGCCGTTGCTTGCATCGGTGAGTACATAGATGCCCCCATCACGGGCCTGTACCAGGGTACGAATCCGGCTGCCAAGTTCATCCAACAGATGTTGTTCCTGAGTGACCTGCTCGCCGTCCAGCGTGAGCCGCACCAGCTTGCGGGCCTTGAGGGCGCCGATAAAGAGCGAGTCCTGCCATTGGGGGAACTGGCTGCCGGTATAGAACAGCATGCCTGAAGGGGCGATGGAGGGCACCCAGACCCAGATTGGATCTTCCATATCCGGATGGTGGCTGCCCTGGCCGATGGCGCCGCCGCTGTATTCCTGGCCGAAGGTCACCACCGGCCAGCCGTAGTTGGCTCCGGGCTTGATGATGTTCACCTCATCGCCCCCGCGCGGACCATGTTCCTGCGCCCAGAGCACGCCGCTCTGCGGATGAATGGCGGCACCCTGTATGTTGCGATGGCCATAGCTCCAGACGGCGGGCAGGGCATAGCGGCGCTCGACGAACGGATTGTCTTTGGGCACTCGACCGTCGTCGTGCAGGCGAATGATCTTGCCCAGATGATTGTCGAGCTGTTGGGCCATGTCCCGCGAGTGATAACGCTCGCCGGTGGTAATGAACAGATAACCCTGGGGGTCGAAGGCCAGGCGCGAGCCGAAATGGGCGCCACCCGAGGTTTTGGGATATTGCTCGAAGATGCTTTGGGTGTCGATCAAGCGGTTGCCGGTCAATTTGGCCCGCGCCACGGCGGTGCCGGCACCCCCGGGACCTGGCTGACTGTAACTGAAGTACAGCCAGAGGTTGTCGGTAAAGTCAGGATGCAATGCCAGGTCGAGCAAGCCGCCCTGGCCACCGGCTTTGATGTCGGGCAGGCCGTCGATGGTGGTCCGGCTGCCATCGGCATTCAGGCGCAGCAAGCGGCCCCGGCGCTCGCCGATCAGCAGCTCGCCATTGGGCAGCTCAACCAGTCCCCAGGGGTGGTGCAGGCCGTCGGCCAGGGTTTCAATACGGTATTCGGCGGCGGTCAGCGGCGTGGCCAGCAGACCCAGTAACAGCAATAGCGTGCGCATAAGGTTCTCCCCTTCAATGACGGGATAACTATAGCGGGATTGGGGAGGGGAGACACTCTGCCCCTAAAGGCAGAGTGCTTGGCTGAAATCTTACTCGAAGTAGGAGCAGCAGTAATCCACCAGGCTGTGGATCTTGAGCTTGAAGATGGCGTTGGCCGGTACGTTGAACGACTCGCCGCCCTTGATGGCCTGCCAGCTGTCGCTGCCCGGCAGTTGTACTTCCAGCTCGCCGGCGAGAATTTCCATCAGCTCGGCGGCGGCGGTGTCGAAGGTGTACTCGCCCGGCAGCATGATACCCAGCGTCTTGCGGCTGCCATCGGCAAATTTGACCACCCGGCTGGTGACTTTGCCGCCGTCGTAGACATTGGCTTTCTTGATGACGGTGACGTTGTCGAATTGAGTCATGATACTTCCTGTAATGATGAAAAAAACGGGGCCACGTTTATAGCACAGGGGCAGCGCTTTGAAACCGATTTTTTGTCGGTGCGGGCGACGGCCTTGCTGGTGGAAAGACAGGTCAGGGTTGTCGGGTCTAGTGTCTGTCCGATAATGTGGCCAGGCGTTACCGTATCGCCATACCAACAACAAAAACAGACATCAATCAGGGAAGGCTATGGAAACATTAACAGAGGTGGTGAGCAAAACCCCGTTATTGACCGGCGGCTCGGCCGAGCAAAAGCGGGAAGAAATTCGGCATTACTTTCATCAGACTTATACGCTGTACGAGAGCCTGTTCGATTGCATCAACAGCGACGAGGCCTATTACCTGCGGCCAGAGCCACTGCGGCACCCGCTGATCTTCTACTTTGGTCATACCGCGGTGTTTTTCATCAACAAGCTGCTGTTGGGTAAATTTCAGGACGGCCGGCTGAACGAGCGGCTGGAGTCGATGTTTGCCATCGGGGTGGACGAAATGTCCTGGGACGATTTGAACAGCGCTCATTATGACTGGCCCACGGTGGCCGAAACCCGTGCCTACCGTGCTCGAGTGCGAGAGGTGGTCGACCGGCTGATCAGCGAGATGCCGCTGACCCTGCCCATTACCCAGGATTCACCGGCCTGGATCGTGCTGATGGGTATAGAGCATGAACGCATTCATCTCGAGACCTCGTCGGTGATCATGCGCATGTTGCCGTTGTCCTACCTGAATGCGCAGCCGTTGTGGGCCGCCTGTGCCGAGTCTGGCCCGGCGCCGCAAAACAGTTTGCTGCCGGTGGCGGGCGAGACCCTGACCCTCGGTAAACCGGCGGCGGCGGCCACCTATGGCTGGGACAACGAATACGGCCAAAAGGCCGTCGCGGTACCCTCGTTCAAGGTGGCGAAACACCTGGTCTCCAATGGCGAATTTCTGGCTTTCGTGAACGCAGGCGGCTATGGCGAACCTCGATTCTGGACCGAAGAGGGCCGGAGTTGGCTGTCCTATACCGGAGCCACAATGCCGCGGTTCTGGTCGCACCGTAACGGCGAATATGTGCAGCGTAACCTGTTGCAGGAAATGCCGCTGCCGCTGGACTGGCCGGTGGAGGTGAATTACCTGGAAGCCAAGGCCTTCTGCAACTGGAAGGCCGAGCAGAGCGGCAGCCACATACGACTGCCGACCGAGGCGGAATGGACCTTGCTGCGCAACCGGCTGGAGGCGGATCAGCCCGACTGGGAAACAGCCCCCGGCAATATCAACCTGGAGCATTTCGCCTCGTCCTGCCCGGTGAACCGCTTCGAACATGAGGGCCTGTTCGATGTGGTGGGCAACGTTTGGCAATGGACCGAAACGCCGATAGACGGCTTTCCCGGCTTTGACGTGCATCCGCTCTATGACGACTTTTCTACCCCGACCTTCGACGGCCGCCATAACCTGTTCAAGGGCGGATCCTGGATCTCGACCGGTAACGAGGCGACCCGTTATTCCCGCTATGCCTTTCGCCGGCATTTCTTTCAGCATGCGGGCTTTAGATACATTGAATCCGATAGCGCAGAGGTACCCGTGGAACCTGTAAATACCTATGAAACCGACGCTTTGGTGGCCCAGTACCTGGAGTTTCACTATGGCGATCACTATTTTAATGTGCCCAACTATCCGGTGGCCTGTGTACAGGCGCTGATGGCGCTGGCGCCGAGTCTCAACCGGGGCCGGGCGCTGGATCTGGGCTGCTCGGTGGGGCGCGCCAGTTTCGAACTGGCCCGTCATTTCGCCCAGGTGGATGGCATCGATTTTTCTGCCCGCTTTATTCAGCACGGTTTTCAGCTCAAGGAAAGCGGTCAGACCCGTTTTGCCATTCCTACCGAAGGCGAGCTGGTGGAGTTCAAGGAAACCAGCCTCGAGGAGCTGGGCTATGCCGGCCTGGCCGACAGAATTGATTTTGTGCAGGGCGATGCCTGTAACCTCAAGCCGCGTTTCACCGGTTATGATCTGGTTTTCTGTGGCAACCTCATCGACCGGCTCTACGATCCGGCGCTGTTTTTGAGTCAGGTACACGAGCGGCTGAATGCCGGCGGTTACCTGGTGCTGACCTCGCCCTATACCTGGCTGGAAGACTACACCCCCAAGGCCAAGTGGCTGGGCGGCATCAAGGTCAACGGCGAGAACTTCACCACTCTGGATGGCCTGAAAGCCGCGCTGATGGAACGCTTCGAGCTGGTGGGGCAGCAGGATATTCCCTTCGTGATCCGCGAAACCCGCCGCAAGTTTCAGCATACCCTGGCCGAGATGACGGTGTGGCAGCTGAAATAAGCTGACTCTGCAGCCCTGACGCCCGGCACCAGATGTACGGCTGGGCGTAGGGTCGAATTTATTCGACCAGAGGGAGAGGCAGTTCGGTGCCTCAGCCACAAAAAAAGCCGGTCTTGCGACCGGCTTTTCTGGGCGTTATACCCGAGTGCTATGGATTTTCATCCTTGCCATTCGGCTTACCCTTTCAATTGCTGGCTTCCATCTTCATGTTGCCATCACAGGGCTCGCTCTCGGTGTCACCGTTCATTTCCCGCTCAATCTGTTCACGCTCACGCGCTTCGTCTTTCAGCGACTTCTTAGGCAGAACCATGTTCAGGGTAAAGGCGACGGTCGCGGCCACGATAACCGGTGAGCCGATCAGCATGCGAGCGGTGTCGGGCAGCAGGGCAATGGCTTCGGGTACCGTGTTGATACCCATGGCCAGCGCTACCGACAGGGCGGCGATGGTGATGTTGCGGGAAGACAGTTCGTCTTTCACCAGCAGCTGAATACCGGTCATGGTGATCATGCCGAACACTATGATGGTGGCACCACCCAGAACCGGGTAGGGGATGGTGGTCATGGCGGCGCCAAACTTGGGCAGCAGACCGGCCAGAATCAGGAACACGGCGGCAATACCCAGCACATAGCGGCTGATGACCTTGGTCATGGCCACAATGCCCACGTTCTGACTGAACGAGGCGGTCGGCAGGCCACCGAAGAGGGCGCCCACCAGGGTGCACAGACCATTACCCAGCAGGCCACCGGACAGCTCGTGGTCTTTCATTTCGCGACCCATGCCGCCGATGGCGGTGGCTGACAGGTCACCGATGGTCTGTACCGAGTTGACGATACAAATAACCACCATGGAGATGACGGCAGAAGTATGGAACTCGATGCCCATGGCAAAGGGAGTCGGAATCATCACCCAGGGCGCGTCGGCCAGACGGGTAAAGTCGACCATGCCAAAGAAGAACGACAGGGTATAACCCACCAGAATACCGACAATAATGGCGGCCAGGCGGAAATAACCTTTGGCAAATTGTGAACAACACAGCACCACGGCCAGGGTGGTCAGACCCACCAGCCAGTTCTGGCCGCTGCCGAAGCCTTCGGCGGCGGTGTTACCGCTGCCGGCCATGTATTTGATGGCGATGTCATACAAGGACAAACCGATAACCAGTACCACGGTGCCGGCCACCACGGGCGGGAACAGATGACGTATCTGCTTGATGAAGATACCAACGATAATCATGGCGATACCGCCGGCAATCTGGGCACCCAGAATACCGGGAATGCCGTAGACACTGCCGATGGCAATCAGGCTGGGCACATAGGCGAAACCCACGCCGAAGATGGTCGGCATGCCGGCACCGAGACGGCCGACCGGGTAAAGTTGCAGCAGGGTGGACACACCGGAGAAAAACAGGGCTATCTGTACCAGCAGCATGGTTTCCTGGGCGGTGGCACCGGCTACGCCGGCCACGATGAGTGGGGGCGTGACGGCGCCCATGATCATTGCCAGTATGTGCTGGAACGAGAGCGGCAGCGCCTTACCGAAAGAGGGCTTGCCGTAGTAATCGAATACTGACTTGCTTTGATTGTGTTTCATTGCATAAGTCCTGAGTGTTTCTCAAGTAGGTTTTTGCTACCTTCTCACGCTGTTATTGTTGTTGTGCGAGAGCAGCTTGCATCACCGGTATCGACAGTATGCCGCCGGTAGCCCTGTTGAACACCTGGTTGTGTACATGGTTGCGTTTCGCCATCGAATACAAGCGTCACACACCATTCTGAACACAACCGGGTATCCACCTTCATAACCGAAGCTATGTTCTACGCCGTGCTGAGTTAAACTCTAGGTGCAATGTATACATTTTTGTAAACACCAAATCAACATTTTGTTTGTTTTTGTGCGCAATGCCGGGGAGCAGATCTCAGTTTTATGAAGTTTTTATTGTATTCAATCAATAAATGCGGCGGCGGATCCCGGTACGTTCCAGGATTTTGACCGAGATCTCTTCCACCGAGTGATAGGTGGTGTCGATAAAGGGGATGGCTTCCATGCGGAACATGCGCTCTACCTGATCCAGTTCGTAACGACACTGCTCGGCGGCGGAGTAGCGGCTGTCGGCTCGACGGCGCTGGCGGATTTCCTGCAGCCGGCCGGCGTCGATGGTCAATCCGAACAGTTTGTGACGGTTTCTTTTGAGTGCCGGGGGCAGATTCAGCCGACTCATGTCCTGATCGATAAAGGGGTAATTGGCGACCCGAATACCGAATTGCAGGGCCAGATACAGGCTGGTCGGGGTCTTGCCGCAGCGGGATACGCCAACGAGGATGATATCGGCTTCGTCATATTCCTTGGTGGTGACGCCGTCGTCGTTATCGAGCGCGTAGTTTACCGCATCGATACGCGAATCGTAATGTTTCTTGTTATCTATGCTGTGGGTGCGGTGAGTCCGGGGCTCGGCCTTGACACCGAGTTGTTGCTCGATGGGAGCCACGAAGGTGTTGAGAAAGTCGTAACACATGGCATCGCTGCTGGTGATGATGTTGCGCAGGGTATTGTCGACAATGGTGTGAAATACCAGGGGCTGCTTGCCGCTTTGATGATAACTGTCGTTGATTTTGGCTTTTACCGCCCGGGCCTTGCCTTCATCTTCCACAAAGGGGATGGTAAATTGCTCGAAAGGCAGGGGGAACTGGCTCAGTACTGCATGGCCGAATACTTCGGCTGTGATCGCCGTCCCATCAGAAACATAAAAAACCGTGTGCATGGGACCTCCAGATCTCACTTTTGGGTATTGGCGCAGGTTAAACGTTTACCCGCTTTTTGACGCCATTGTAGAATCATTCGGTGTCAAGGCCCAGCCGCACCATAAAATAATCAGGGCTCTGCATGAATACACACGATGCAGAGCGAAATACGCACCCCCAAGAACATTTTTGTTGGAGACGTGGCAGTGAAGGAATATGTGATTTGGTACCAACAGCTCGGTATGCACGATGTAGATCGGGTAGGCGGAAAAAATGCCTCTCTGGGCGAGATGATTAGCCAGCTGTCCGGAGCCGGAGTGTCGGTTCCCGGCGGTTTCGCCACCACCGCCTTCGCCTTTAACGAGTTTCTGGAGCAGAGCGGACTCAACGCAAAAATTCATGACCTGCTGGATACCCTGGACGTGGACAATATCCAGGCCCTGGGTGATGCCGGCAACACCATTCGTCAGTGGGTAATCGATACGCCTTTTCAGCCCGAGCTGGAAGCGGCCATTGCCGGTGCCTATCACGAGCTGACCGGCCAGGCCGGCGATCAGGCCTCCTTTGCGGTGCGCTCTTCCGCCACCGCCGAAGATATGCCCGACGCCTCTTTTGCCGGCCAGCAGGAAACCTTCCTCAACGTACGTGGCCTGGACGCCGTGATGGTGGCCATCAAGCACGTATTTGCCTCCCTGTTTAACGACAGAGCCATTTCCTACCGGGTTCATCAGGGCTACGACCATCGCGGCGTGGCGTTGTCGGCCGGCATTCAGCGCATGGTGCGTTCCGACATCGCCGCTTCCGGCGTCATGTTTACCCTGGACACCGAGTCCGGCTTCGATCAGGTGGTGTTCATTACTTCCTCTGTCGGTCTGGGCGAAATGGTGGTGCAGGGCGCGGTCAACCCGGATGAATTCTATGTGCACAAACCGACCCTCAAGGCCGGTCGCCCGGCGGTGGTGCGCAAGACCCTGGGTTCCAAGCTGCAGAAGATGATCTACGCCGATGGTGTAGAGCTCGGCAAGCAGGTGGAGATCAAGGAAACCAGCCGCGAAGAGCGCCGCCATTTCTCGCTGACCAACATTGAGGTGATGGAGCTGGCCAAACAGGCGGTGATTATCGAAAAACACTACGGCCGCCCGATGGACATCGAGTGGGCCAAAGACGGTATCGACGGCCAGCTGTACATAGTACAGGCTCGTCCCGAAACCGTGCGCAGCCGCCAGGATGCCAATGTACTGGAGCGTTTTGCCCTCAACGAAACGGGCAAGGTTATCGCCGAAGGCCGCTCCATTGGCCACAAGATCGGTGCCGGCACCGCCAAGGTGATTGCCTCTATCGAACAAATGGACGACATCAAGCCCGGTGACGTGCTGGTGACCGACATGACCGATCCGGACTGGGAGCCGATCATGAAGCGGGCCGCCGCCATCGTGACCAATCGCGGTGGCCGTACCTGTCACGCGGCCATTATTGCCCGCGAGCTGGGCATTCCGGCGGTGGTCGGTTGTGGTGACGCCACCCAGCGTATTCAGGATGGTCAGCAAGTGACCGTGTCCTGCGCCGAGGGCGATACCGGCTTTATCTACGACGGTCAGCTCGAGTTCAAGGTCAACACCTCCGAAGTCGGCTCCATGCCGGTGTCGCCGGTGAAGGTGATGATGAACGTGGGTAACCCGGACCGGGCCTTCGACTTTGCTCAGCTGCCCAATGCCGGTGTGGGTCTGGCACGACTGGAGTTCATTATCAATCGCATGATTGGTGTGCACCCCAAGGCGCTGCTGAATTACGACACCCAGAGCCCCGAGCTGAAGCTGAAGATCGACGAAGTCATCGCCGGCTACGAGAGTCCGCGCGAGTTCTTCGTGGCCAAGCTGGCCGAAGGGATCTCTACCCTGGCGTCCGCTTTCTGGCCGGAGCGGGTGATTGTGCGCATGTCCGACTTCAAGTCGAACGAGTATGCCAACCTGATGGGCGGTGACGCCTATGAGCCGGATGAAGAAAACCCCATGCTGGGTTTCCGGGGCGCCTCTCGCTATATCTCCGAAGACTTCCGCGACTGTTTCGCCATGGAGTGCGAGGCGATGAAGCGGGTGCGCAACGACATGGGTCTGACCAACGTCGAAATCATGATCCCCTTCGTGCGCACCCTGACCGAAGCGGCTTCCGTTATCGACATTCTGGCGGAAAACGGCCTCAAGCGTGGCGAAGCCGGCCTCAAGGTGATCATGATGTGCGAACTGCCTTCCAACGCGCTGTTGGCGGACAAGTTCCTGGCCTACTTCGACGGCTTCTCCATCGGCTCCAACGACATGACCCAGCTCACCCTGGGACTGGATCGGGACTCGGGACTGGTGGCCGGCTCGTTCGACGAGCGGGACGAGGCGGTGAAGGCACTGCTGTCGATGGCCATTCAGGCGGCACGCAAGGCCGGCAAGTACGTGGGTATCTGCGGCCAGGGGCCGTCGGATCATGCCGACTTCGCCGCCTGGCTGGTGGAGCAGGGTATCGACTCGGTCTCGCTCAACCCGGACACGGTGATCGACACCTGGTTGTATCTGGCCGAGCACTCGGTAAGCAAATAAGCTTACCCGGTAAAAATGTTAAAGGGCGCTTCGGCGCCCTTTTCTGTGACAGGGAATAGGGATTAGGGACTTGGGATTAGGTCGTGTGTGTATCATGTCCCCATTCCCCATTCCCCATTCCCCATTCCCCATTCCCCATTCCCCAGTCTTGCGCTTCTCGCCCACGGCGTTAAAATGCACCCCGCTTTTACTCCCGGTCGCAGCCTACCCGGACAAAACAAGGACACAATATGAAAGCATTACTGATCTGCTCCGGCGGATTCGACTCCGTGACCCTGGCTTATCGGCTGGCGGCGGAGCAATCCCTCGGTGCTCTGCTGACCTTCGATTATGGTCAGCGCCACAAGAAAGAAATCGATGCCGCCCGCCTGTGCGCCGAGCGACTCGGAGTACCGCATCTGGTGATGGACATCGGTCACATCGGCCGTCAGCTGTCCGGCTCGGCACTGACCGACGACATCGACGTGCCCCACGGCCACTACAGCGAAGAAAACATGAAACTGACGGTGGTGCCCAATCGCAACGCCATCATGCTCACCATCGCTTTCGGCGTGGCCGCCGCCCGTGGTCTGGACACGGTGGCACTGGCGGTACACGGCGGTGATCACTTCATCTATCCCGACTGTCGACCCGACTTTATTCGCCTGTTTGGCGAAATGCAGGCCCGGGCGCTGGACGGCGTGGCCGAAGTGGCCCTGTTCGCCCCCTACGTAGACAGTGACAAGACCGACATCGCCCGCGATGCGGCGCGCTTTACGGTACCGGTGGCCGACACCTGGTCCTGCTACGAAGGCGACGAACTTCACTGCGGTCGCTGTGGCACCTGCGTGGAGCGTATCGAAGCCATGACCCTGGCCGGGGTGGAAGATCCGACTCCCTATCTGGATAAAGAGTATTGGCTCGAGGCCGTGGCGAGGGTGGAAAAATGTACACCATAAAGAAAGAGTTTCACTTTTCCGCCTCCCACCAGCTGCACCAGATGCCGGACTGGCATCCCTGTGCCCGGCTGCACGGCCACAACTACGTGGTGGTGATTGAGCTGCAGAGCGAGGGGCTGGATCAATACGGCTTTGTGCGGGATTACCTTGAGCTGAAGGCGTTCAAGGACTACATCGATGACAAGCTCGATCACCGCCATCTCAACGAGGTGCTGGGCGACGAGTGCACCACCGCCGAACGGCTGGCCCGTCACCTGTTCGACTGGGCCCGGGTCCGCTGGCCGGAAGTAAGCGCGGTGGCGGTATCGGAAACCCCCAAAACCTGGGCGGAGTACCGGCCATGAGCATCGCCATCAGCGAGATCTTCGGCCCCACCATTCAGGGTGAAGGGGCGCTTATCGGCGTGCCGACCCTGTTTGTGCGTACCGGCGGCTGCGACTTTCGTTGCAGCTGGTGCGACACCCTCTATGCGGTAGAGCCGCGCTTCAAGGCCGACTGGGCACCGATGAGCGCCGAGGCCATTATGGCCGAGGTGAAGCAATTGAGTGGTGGCCAGCCGCTGCTGGTGACCCTGTCTGGCGGCAATCCGGCGCTGCAACCGCTGACCGAGCTGCTGGAACAGGGCCATGCCGAGGGCTACACCTTCGCCATGGAAACCCAGGGCAGCAAGGTGCAAGACTGGTTTGCGCTGCTCGATCATCTGACCCTCAGCCCCAAGCCGCCGTCGTCCGGCATGGCTTTCAACCGCAGCCGATTCGAGGCCAGCCTGGCTGCCGCCGGCGAGCAGACGCGAGTCAGCCTGAAGCTGGTGATCGCCGACGAGGCCGATTATCAATGGGCGAGGGCCGTGGCCGCCGATTATCCGCAACTGCCGCTGACCCTGCAGCCGTGCAATCCGAGCCCGGCTACCCCCGAGCAGCCGGATCTGGAAACCGACACCGCGTCGCTTAATGCCCGCCTGCGCTGGCTGGTGGACAAGGTGACCGCCGATCGCTGGTTCAACGCCCGGGTACTGCCCCAACTGCACGTACTGATCTGGAATAACGAACGCGGGGTGTAGCGCTCCGCCCCCTGTTTTCAATTCTGCTGGATCTGTAGTGTGAAAGAGGCAACAGGGTTGCCTCTTCCGACACGCTTCAGGTACGTCTCTGTAACGCTCAGCACATGACATCCTGTCATGTGACGGTCGGCAGAGGCAATCCCTGTTACCTCTTCTCTATGCCGCAGTCGCCTGATGGAAACACAGGAGATGCCGGAGCTTTAAGGGAGGAAAAAGGGTCAGCTCTGCTAACCCGAGGCACCCTGGTTGCCTGTTGGTGGGGTCTGCAGGCAACTCGGTGTTCCGGGAGAGGCAACAGAGACGGCCTCCCACGACCGTGAAATGCCATGGATGGCATTTCCGAGCCCTCAGGGATGAGTTTATGGCGTGTCGTGGGAGGCGGCTGTGTTGCCTCTGAGCTACGGCATTATTTACCCTCTGAAACGACGACTCAACAGCACATACCGCTTACGGTGACGAATTTCCCCCGCATATCGGGCAGTCGGGTGCTTTGGGCAGGGCCAGTTCCCGGGTGCCGAGGTTGAGGCCGTCGACCAGCAGCAGCTTGCCTTTGGGCGAACGGCCCATGTTGGCCAGCAGCTTGATGGCTTCCAGCGCCTGCAGGGAACCCATCACGCCCACCATGGGTGCCAACACGCCGGCCTCCACACAACTCAGGGTGCCGGTACCCATCAGCCGGCTCAAACAGCCGTAACAGGGTTCGTCGTCGGCATAGGTAAAGACGCTGAGCTGGCCTTCCATGCGAATTACCGCCGCCGACACCAGGGGGACTTTGGTGGCAAAGCACAGCCGGTTAACCCGTTGGCGGGTCTCCAGGTTGTCGGTGCCGTCCAGTACCAGCTGATGTTGGGGGATAAGCCGGGTGAGCAGGGCATCGTCGGCGTCGCAGGCGTGGGTAACCACCTCGAGATAGGGGTTGGCGGCGCGCAGGCTGTCGGCGGCGGAGTCCACCTTGAGCCGGCCGATATCACCGTCCTGATGCAGTACCTGGCGCTGCAGGTTGGACAGCTCGACCCGGTCGTGATCGACCAGAGTGATATGGCCTACTCCGGCTACCGCCAGATACTGGGCGGCGGCGCAGCCCAGACCACCGGCGCCGATGATCAGCACGGCGGCATTTTTCAATGCTTCCTGCCCCTCTATATCGAACTGGCGCAGCACTATCTGGCGGTTGTAGCGCAGCCATTCGTCGTCGTTGAGTGGCTGCATCACCAGTACAAGCCGTCAATCAGCTCCAGGGTGACCATGTCGCCCTCACTCACGTTGCCTCTGTCCTGCTCCAGATGCAGCAGGCAGTTGGCCTCGGCCATGGCGCTGAAGACCGCCGAGCTCTGGGCGCCGGCGGCCACGACGCCCAGGCTGCCGTCGGCCTGGGTGCTGACCGTGCCACGCTGAAAGTCCATGCGGCCGGGACTTTTCTTGAATGGCATCAGCGCCTTCGCCTGCAGCAAAGGCGTGGGCTTGAGAGTTTCACCGGCCAGGGTGGCCAGAGCCGGGCGTACCAGCAGGTGAAAGGTGACGGCGGCCGATACCGGATTGCCGGGCAGGCCGAAGAAGGGACAGTTGTTGATGTGGCCGAAGGCGAAAGGCTTGCCGGGCTTGATGGCCAGTTTCCAGAAACCGATGCGGCCCACTTCTTCCAGCACCTGCTTGGTATAGTCCGCATCGCCCACCGACACGCCACCGGAGGTGATCAGCGCATCGGCTTCGGTGGCGGCCTTGATAAAGGCCTGACGGATCAGCGCAGGATCGTCCTGGATAATGCCGTAGTCGATGACCCGAATGCCGAGCCGTTCGAGCATGGCGCCGACACCGATGCGATTGGAGTCATAAATATCGCCGGGGGCGAGCAGCTCGCCCGGGCTTTTCAGCTCGTCACCGGTCGACAGCAGTGCCACCGTCAGCTGACGTTGCACATAGATCTGCTCCAGCCCGAGCGACGACAGTACCGACAGCACCCGGGCGTTGATGCGGGTGCCGGCGGCAAAGACCCGTTCACCCTGGGCCAGATCCTCGGCGGGCAGACGTACATGCCGGCCCTCGGTCACCGGACCCCGGGGATAGATGATGTTGTGCTCCGAACGGCAATTTTCCTGCATCACCACGGCATCGGCGCCAAGTGGCAGGGCGGCACCGGTCATGATGCGTACGCATTCACCGGGCCCAATGCTGCCGTTGAATGGATGCCCGGCCAGACTGGTACCGATCAGGGTGAGGGCGGCCTCGTCGGTGACATCGGCGGCGCGCAGGGCGTAGCCGTCCATTGCCGAGTTGGCGAAAGAGGGCACGTCGAGGGGGGAGAGAATATCGTCGGCCAAAATCCGGTTCAGCGCCTGTTCCAGCGAAACGGGGGTGCTGTCGGTTATTGCCTCGAGACGAGAGAGCATCTCGTGTCTGGCGTCGAGATAGGGACGCAGTCCGGGTTGGCTGTCGCAATCATGAATGGCCATCTTGGGTTACCTGTTGTGGGGACGGTTGAGCTCATTATTCCAGTTTAAAATGTTTTTTGTCATCTTTCTCTGCAGGTTAGGAAATGAATCCATCATTCACACCAGACCATAAATGCACTACCATTCCAGCAGTTTTTTACCGCTTTTTATTTATTCAACGGAGCCTGTCATGACCGCTTTGAGCGACGCCGCCATTCGAGTTCGTTCTGCCCTCGAGGCCAGGGGACTGGAAACCCCGATGAAAAGTAATAACCTGACTCTGGATGAAAAACAGTCGCGCATTACCGGCTTGATGACCGAGATGATGGACGTGCTGGGCCTGGATCTCGAAGATGACAGCCTGGCCGAAACCCCGCAGCGCATCGCCAAGATGTATGTGCGTGAAATTTTCTCCGGTCTGGATTACAGCTACTTCCCCAAAATCACCCTGATCGAGAACAAGATGAAGGTGGATGAAATGGTGCAGGTGCGGGACATTACCCTGACCAGCACCTGCGAGCATCACTTCGTGACCATCGACGGTACGGCTACCGTGGCCTATATTCCGCGCAGCAAGGTGATTGGGCTGTCGAAGATCAACCGTATCGTGCAGTTTTTTGCCCGTCGCCCGCAGGTGCAGGAACGACTGACCCAGCAGGTGTTGGTAGCGTTGCAGGCGCTGCTGGAGTCGGATGACGTGGCGATCAGCATTACTGCCACCCATTATTGTGTGAAGGCCCGCGGCGTGATGGATGCCACCAGCGCCACCACCACCACTTCGCTCGGTGGTATTTTCAAGAGCCGTCCCGAAACCCGTCAGGAGTTTCTGATGGGTGTAAAACGTTGATCGTCACTCGTTGATTGTGGTTCGTTAACCATGGTTCATCAAGAACAAGGGCGCCGGGTGCGCCCTTTATTTTGCCTGTTTGAAGCAGTCTTCCATGTATTCCACAAAGCACTTTACCCGACTGGGCAGAAAATGCCGGTGCGGGTAGAGCAGGTTCAGGCTGACCGCCGGTAGTTCAAACTCTTCCAGCAGCGGCACCAGGGTTCCCTGCTGCAGATAATCTTCCACGATAAAGCGGGGCTGCATGATCACGCCCATGCCCTGACTGGCGGCCAGGGCCAGTGCCCGACCGGTATTGGCACGCATGGCGCCTTTGGGCCGCACCTGATAATGGTGCCCCTGTTGCCGATAGCTCCATTGCGGTTCGCTCAGGGTATAGAGCAGGCAGTTATGGTCGGCCAGCGCCGAAGGATGAGAGGGAGTGCCGTGCCGGTCCAGGTAGTCGGGCGCGGCACAGGTGAGCAGTGGTATCTGTGCCAGGGGGCGGGCAATCAGCGACGAGTCGGGCAGGGCGCCGATGCGCAGCGCCAGGTCGAAGTTTTCTTCTACCAGGGCCACCAGACGGTCGCTGTATTCCAGAATCAGCTGAATATCCGGGTAGCGGCGGTGAAACTCCGCCAGTAGCGGCGCCACCTTGAGGGTACCGAAGTCCATGGGCACAGAGATACGAATAGGGCCACTGGGTCGGCGACTGTGATCCGAGATCATGGCGTCGGCCTGCTCCAGCTCGGCCAGAATGGCATGACAGCGTGCGTAATAGAGCTGGCCGGCTTCGGTGACGCTGACCCGTCGAGTCGTGCGCATCAGCAGCCGGGCGTTGAGATGCTGCTCCAGCAGGCCCACCTGTTTCGATACCATGGCGACCGACAGCTCCAGCTGCTGCGCGGTTTTGGTAAAACTCTGCAGCTCTACCACCTTGCAAAAGGTCCGGATGGCGGATAATTGATCCACGTTTTATGCTTCCTTATACCAATTCCATGAACATTATTTATCATCTTCAATTTCTTTGTTCTCTTTGAAATACCGGCGTGCCAACAGACAACATTATTAACTAAAAGTTGATAATGTTTTAGTTAAGCTATAATTGTTCTCGTTTGCAAGGCATCCTACTATCTAGTCCAGACGCATCATATGGCGCCATCTGCGCCTGATTTAGGCAGAAACGGAGATTGTTATGAACATGAAAAAAGTAGCCCTGCTGGTTTCCTCCCTGGCACTGGCCGGGCCGGTGATGGCCGCCGATTACAAGGTGGATCCCGCTCATACCACGGCCGTTTTTGAAGTGAGTCACATGGGCTTCAGTACCCTGCTGGGGCGCTTCAACACCCTGGAAGGCGAGTACCAGTTCGACGCGGAAAACCCGGCTGCCGCCAAGGCCAGCTTTACCATAGAGGCCGACAGCGTCGATACCAACCATGAAGAACGGGACAAGCACCTGCGCAGCCCGGACTTCTTCGATGTGCGCCAGTATCCGACCCTGAATTTTTCCAGCACCGGTTATGAAGGTGACAAAGACAGCGGCAAGCTGAGTGGCGACCTGACCGTGCACGGCGTGAGCCAGCCGGTGACTTTTGACGTCGATTTTGTCGGCGAGGGTGAAGATCCCTGGGGCGGCTATCGTAACGGTTTCAATGCCGAAACCACCATCAAGCGCAGTGACTTCGGCATGAGTTATGGCCTGCCCGGCGTGGGTGACGACATTCATATCAAGCTGTTTGTCGAAGGCATTCGTCAGTAAATTAGGAGGTTAGCATGGGCGTGGATCTGCTGCTGCAGACACTGCTGCCGGCCTTGTTTGCGGGCGCCATCGGTTGGTGGCGCCCGCCTGCATTCTGGTGGCTGGCCGGGGTGGCGGTATGGATCACCATGGGCTGGGCATCCGGCTGGTATCTGTTACCGACCAAGGGCACCCAGTGGTTGCCGTTTGCCCTCTGGGCGGTGGCCTTGGCCGAGCTGCTACCGAGCCTGTGGCGTCGAATACTGACTCCCGTGCTGGTCAGTGGGGTGTTTCTGCTGGCATTATGGCCCTTGCTCGGTCGCTATCCAGAAGCGCTGTTCGGCCTGCTGGTGTTCTGGCTATGGCAGGGCTGGCGAGAGTGGCGCGGCGGTAGCGACCGGGTCGGGTTGGGCTTTGCCGCCGGCGGTGCCGCCTTTGCCATTACCGTGGCCATTGGCGGCAGCTTGCTGCTGGCCCAGCTCGCCGGGTCTCTGGCGGTGCTGGCCGGCATCTTGTGGTTGAGTGGCCTGAATCGTGCCGTGTCCGACCGTCAGTTTACCGGTGCCTATGTGTTGCTGCTGACCCTGTGCTGGCAGTTTATTCCCATGGATTGGTGGCTGGTGGCCCTGGCGTTGATACCGCCTCTGGTAGAGCAGGGGCTTCGCCATAAAGGGGCCGGGTGGTCGGCACTGGCGGCGGTGGTGTCGGCGTTGCTGGTGGGGGCGCTAAGCCTCTGGCTGGTGTGGCCGCAGGACTCGTTATACTGATAGTCATGTTATAAAAAGGGGTCGGCGTCATTTATCGACGCCGACCCCTTTTTCGTTCCGAGACTTTTTATTTTGAGAGAAGGAAAACCATGAAACCGAGAGTGGAAATTCGCTACTGTTCCCTGTGCCGCTGGCTGTTGCGCTCGGCCTGGCTGGCGCAGGAAATATTGTCGACCTTCAATGACGAGGTGGGCGAGGTGGCCCTGATCCCGGGTGAAAAAGGTCAGTTCCAGATCCTGGTCGACGGCACCCTTATCTGGTGTCGGGTGGCCGACGAGGGCTTTCCCGAAGCCAAAGAGGTTAAACAGCGGTTGCGGGATCATATCGCGCCGGACAGAGACCTGGGCCACAGTGACCGTTAACCCCGTAATCCGCCCCCGCGCGATGGATTGGCTATGATTTTAGTATCGGGTCGAATGCGGGACAGCAGCCTGTCACCCGCATCATAACGTGAATTCCAATCCGTCCCGATGACGGTGCCATGGCACCACGCATACGGTTTGATGAAGGGAATCACTATGACCAATCATGTTTCGGTCAGCCTTGACCATATCACCCCCTTGTATGCCGATGCCGGGGGACGCAACGGCAAGATGGCTCTGGTGTGTGAAGGGGGCGGGCAGCGGGGCATTTTTACCGCCGGGGTGCTGGATGTCTTTATGGAAGCCCGTTTCGACCCCTTCGATATTTTGATCGGCACCTCGGCCGGTGCACAGAACCTGTCCGCCTTTGTCTGTGATGCCCGGGGGTACGCCCGCACCTTGATTGAGGAATATACCACCCGTACCGATTTTTTCCGGCCGCTGCACTTTGCCCGTGGCGGTGACCTAGTGGATCTGGACTGGTTTTTCGACGTCCTGACCCATGGCCTGCCGCTGGATATTCACACCGGTCGCAAGCGGCTGAACGGGCGCGAGCTGCTGTTTTGCAGCACCCGTACCGGGGATTACCAACCCCATTATTTTCACCCTGGCGAGAGCGACTGGATGCTGGGGTTGAAGGCGTCCAGCGCCATTCCATTGTTTTACCGGGCCGGGGTGGAGTGGCAGGGCGAACGCTATGTGGACGGTGCCGTCGCCGACGCCATTCCGGTGCGCGAGGCCTATCGCCGCGGGGCGCGCACCATAGTGGTGATCCGCACCGTGCCCCAGCACAGCCGCTTCAGTCCACATTGGGCACGCAAGCTGGAAGGCTGGATAGGCCGGGAACGGCTGGGCGATCTGATGCAGATAGTGGAGGCGCATGAACGCTGCTTCAACGACTTTCACGACTTCATCCATTGCCCGCCGAAGGATGCGCAGATCATCGAGATTTTTCCACACCAGCCGTTGCAAAGCCGGGTGCTGGGATCGAGTCGGGCGCAGCTGGAACAGGACTATGAACTGGGGCGTCATTACGGTCTGCATTTTCTGCATACCCTGGGCTCGTTACTGGAGATACGGGCGGTGCAATAAAATGGCTGCAAGTGGTTTCATACGCTGGTCAGCGCCCGAGTCTGTGTGTAGACTCGGCTCCCGTTTTTCAGGACAAGCCATGCCCATGGCCGTTGCTATTAATGTTGCGGTGATGCTTGCTGAAGTCGCGGGCGCTCGATACCCTCCGAGCGTTGCAAAATTATCGTACCGGGCCTTACCCAGGCCCGGATCTTCTATGACCCTTACAATCAAAGGGGACAAAGAATATGGCTGAATGGTCCGCAAACGACGCGCTCAAAGTATATAACCTGCCTTACTGGGGCGCGGGCTTCTTTCATCTGGACGATCAGGGACGGGTGGTGGTTACCCCCGATAAAACCCGGCCCGAGGCAAAAGTGGTGGTGTCCGAGGTGGTCGAGCAGCTCAAGGCCGAAGGCTATGCCGCGCCGGTGCTGTTGCGTTTTCCCGATATTATCAAAAGCCGCATCGATGCCCTGTTCAATGCCTTTAGCGGCGCCATCGAAGATTACGGTTACGAAGGCGATTACCTGACCGTTTATCCGATCAAGGTCAACCAGCAGCGCGGTGTGCTGGACGCGGTCACCAAGGCCTACAAAGACAAGCCGCGCCTGGGGCTTGAGGCCGGTTCCAAGCCGGAGCTGCTGGCCGTGCTGGCGCACAGTCATGAAACCGAGTCGGTGATCGTCTGTAACGGTTACAAAGACAAGGAATATATTCGTTTGGCGCTGATGGGCACCAAGATGGGCCATCAGGTGTACATCGTCATCGAGAAGCTGTCCGAGCTGACCATGGTGATGGACGAGGCCAAACGCCTCAACGTGGCCCCTCGCCTCGGTGTGCGGGCCCGATTGGCCTCCCAGGGTGCCGGCAAGTGGCAGTCCAGCGGCGGTGAAAAGTCCAAGTTTGGTTTGAGCGCGGCTCATGTGCTCAATCTGGTCAAGCAGTTGCGCGATGCAGAGTGTCTGGACTGGCTGCAGCTGCTGCACTTTCATCTGGGCTCCCAGATTGCCAATATTCGTGATATTCAGAAAGGCGTGCGTGAATGCGGCCGTTTCTATGGCGAGCTGCGCCGCATGGGCGTACCGGTCGACATCGTCGATGTGGGCGGTGGTCTGGGCGTGGATTACGAAGGAACCCGCTCGCAGAGCTATTGCTCGGCCAACTATAACCTGCGCGAATACGCCAACAATGTGGTCTGGGGTATCGGGGATGTGTGTCGCGAATTCGAACTGCCTTATCCGCTGATCATCAGTGAGTCCGGCCGGGCCATTACCGCGCACCATGCCATGCTGATAGCCGATGTGATCAGCACAGAATCGGCCAAACCCCAGGCGGCGAAAGCGCCGGCCGACGACGCCGCCTTTCTGCTGCAGAACATCTGGGAAACCTGGGAAGACCTGTGCCAGGAAGATCCGCCATTGCTTGAAATCTACCACGATACCGTGGCCGAGCTGGCCGATGTGCACCAGCAGTACAACATGGGGCTGATGACCCTGGAAGACAGAGCCTGGGCCGAGGAAATGCACCTCAACATCTGTCTGGGCATCAAGTCACGGCTGGATACGGTTAACCGGGCGCACAGACCCATTATCGACGAGCTGAACGAGAAGCTGGCAGACAAGTGTTTCGTCAACTTCTCCCTGTTTCAGTCGCTGCCCGATGCCTGGGGTATCGATCAGATCTTCCCGGTATTGCCGCTGGATGGTCTGGACAGAGCGCCGACCCGTCGCGCCGTGATCCTGGATATCACCTGTGATTCGGACGGTGCCATCGATCAGTACGTGGATGGCCAGGGGGTGGAAACCACGCTGCCGATGCCGGAGTTTATTCCCGGTCAGCCCCAGTATCTGGGCTTTTTCCTGGTGGGCGCCTATCAGGAAATTCTGGGCGACATGCACAACCTGTTCGGTGATACCCACAGCGCGGAAGTGTCGGTAGACGAGCAGGGCAAGGTGGTGGTCAATAACGTGAAAGCCGGCAATACGGTAGCCGACATGCTGCGTTATGTGGACATAGATCCGTCGGTGATCAACGCCCGTTACGAGGTATTGGTGAATCAGCCGGATCTGGATGAAGAAACCCGCGCCATGCTGATGAAAGAGCTGACCGCCGGTCTGGAAGGGTACACTTATCTGGAAGAAGAGCTTTAAACTTTATAAGCCGTAAGCCGTAAGCCGTAAGCCGTAAGCCGTAAGCCGTAAGCCGTAAGCCGTAAGCCGTAAGCCGTAAGCGGTAAATGACCAGCGGGAAGTCGACATCGACTTCCCGCTTTTTTATGCCTGGGTGACCGGCCGTGCCTATAGGCCGAGATCCTTCACACTTTCCATGACCACGAAGGTACTGGTTTGCACCACATGCGGCAGGGTGGAGAGTTTTTCACCCAGCACCATACGGTAAGAAAGCATATCGTTGGTGCGTACCTTCAGCAGATAGTCGTAACCCCCGGCGATCATGTGGCATTGCTCGACTTCTCCGATCTTGCGGACGGCCTTGTTAAAGGCGGTCAACGCCTTGCTGCTGGTATCGTTGAGGGTGACCTGCACAAAGGCGATATGATTCCGCCCCAGCTTGCCATGATCGACCAGCGCCGTATAACCGGTGATATAGCCCTGTTCCTCGAGGCGGCGCATGCGCAGCTGGCAGGGGGTCTTCGACAGGCCGACGCGGGAAGCCAGCTCGGTAAGTGTCATCCGGGCATCTTCCTGGAGTTCCTTGATGATCTGCAGATCAGCTCTATCCAGATTTCCTGTTTTTTCCGTCATTTTTGGTTTTTATTCCCATTGGTTTGTTTAAATATATTCCAATATTCTACATACGTTTGTTTATTGGTGAAATGGGCTATTGGTTTCATGCCAATATGAATAAAGATTTGATCATTTTTAAACCCGAGCTCAGAGGCAACACAGCCACCTCCCACGACACGCCATAAACTCATCCCTGAGGGCTCAGGAAATGCCGTCCATGGCATTTCATGGTCGTGGCAGTCGATCTCTGTTGCCTCTTCTCGAGCACCGAGGTGCCTGTAAACGACGCCAACAGGCAACTCCTTGGCATCAGAGAGGATAAAGGGATCTGCTCCGCCGACCCTCCGCGCCAAGGATGGTGCGGCGGAGCCTCCAGGGAAGGATTCACGGCGTGTCGGCGGAGTGGGGCCTTTGTCCGATCTTTGCAGAGCAACCAAATAGAGCAGTTATTTAATCCCTTTGATTCCAGAGCGATGGCCGTGTGTTTTAACCGTCGCAGTGATGCCGAATGTTGCGCGGATCACCGATCGAGGGCGCTGATCGGTTCCTGTGCGATGACAGCTTTCCGGGCTAGCGGTTCAGCTAGCCTGATAACGCCCGAGAGCAGGCGTCTTCATACTCGAAATCCGGTACTTCTCCGGAGACTGTCGTGCCTTGCCGGGACCGGCTTTGGATGGCGAGGTTAGTCTATTTTCCTGTCATTTATATTTTTATGGTGAAAAGTTAAAAATTAATATTAATAAATAGTCATAAAGTAATGCTTATGGATTTCATATAGGAAATGTGACTCTCTGTTTGTGGGTAGAATGGCGGCAACAAGACTGCATACACCAAGGGAGTAGGTCGGATGAAAGAACAAGCACAATCGATGGCGTCCAGCCGGGAACAGATGCGTAGCCACTATCTGGCCGATGAGGCCACCGTCGTCAAGGCGTTGGCGGCCAGTGCACAGGTATCCCCCGATGAGCGTGCCAGCATCTCCGCACGGGCGATCGCGCTGGTTAAGGATGTGCGTGCCAACGCCACGCCAACCATCATGGAAAAGTTTCTTGCCCAGTATGGCCTGACCACCAAGGAAGGCGTGGCCCTGATGTGTATGGCCGAGGCCCTGCTGCGGGTGCCGGACAAGAGCACCATCGACGAGCTTATCGAAGACAAGATTTCATCCGGCAACTGGGCCGAGCACCGTGGCCGCTCCGGCTCCTCGCTGATCAACAGCTCCACCTGGGCACTGCTGGTGACCGGCAAGCTGCTCTCTCCGGTCGACCGCAAGGGGTTGGCGAGCACCCTGCGCGGCATGGTCAAGCGCCTCGGCGAGCCCGTGGTGCGCACGGCCGTGGCTCAGGCCATGAAGGAAATGGGGCGCCAGTTCGTTCTGGGCCGCAATATCGAAGAAGCACTCAAGCGTGCGAAAAATTATGAAGCGCGGGGCTATACCTATTCCTACGACATGTTGGGAGAGGCTGCTCGTACCGACGGGGATGCGCTGCGCTATCACCGCGCCTATTCCGATGCCATCAAGTCCCTGGCACCGCACTGTGGTCACCAGGAAATTCGCAAGAACCCGGGTATTTCGGTCAAGCTGTCCGCACTGCACGCTCGCTACGAATTTGGCCAGAAAGATCGGGTCATGAACGAGCTGGTGCCCCGGGCGCTGGAACTGGCCAGACAGGCCAAAGCCGCCAATATGGGCTTCAATATCGATGCGGAAGAAGCCGATCGCCTGGACTTGTCTCTGGATGTGATCGAAGCGGTGCTGTCCGATCCCTCGCTGGCGGGCTGGGACGGCTTTGGTGTCGTGGTGCAGGCCTTCGGCAAGCGGGCGGCGCATGTGCTCGACTGGCTGTATGCGCTGTCCGAAAAGCTGGACCGACGCATCATGGTACGCCTGGTCAAAGGTGCCTACTGGGATGCGGAGATCAAGCGCGCCCAGGTGATGGGCCTGACCGACTTCCCGGTCTTCACCCGCAAGGTCAACAGCGATTTGTCCTACATTTCCTGCGCCAGAAAACTGCTGGCCATGACCGATCGCATCTATCCCCAGTTCGCGACCCACAATGCCCACTCGGTATCCGCCATTCTGGAACTGGCTCAGGGACGTGACTGCTTCGAATTCCAGCGTCTGCACGGCATGGGCGAATCGCTGCATGATGCGGTGCTCACCAAACAGGGAACCCGCTGTCGTATCTATGCGCCCGTGGGGGCCCACCAGGATCTGCTGGCCTATCTGGTACGCCGTTTGCTGGAAAACGGTGCCAACAGCTCTTTCGTCAACCAGATTGTCGATACCCGCATACAGCCCGAAGACATCGCCCGCGACCCCTTCGATACCGTCGCGGCCATGGGGGATGCGGTGTCGAGTAAAATCATTGCCCGCCCGGCGGATCTGTATGGTGCCGAGCGCCTCAATGCCAAGGGCTGGGACATCACCGACCCGGTGGAAGTGGCCGAGATCGAAGAGGGCCGTGGCCGCTTCAAGCGCCATCAGTGGACCGGCGGCCCCGTGCTGGCCTGCGCGGTGCAGGGTGGCGAGGTGCAGGAAGTGCGCAACCCGGCCAGGCCGTCCGATCTGGTGGGTCATGTGGCCCAGGCTTCGAAGGACGATATCGAAGGCGCCATTCGCGAAGCACAGGCGGGCTTCCAGACCTGGTCCGCCCTGTCGGTAGAAGAGCGAGCCAGCCGCATTCGCCGTGTGGCCGACTTGTTTGAAGAGCATGTCCACGAGCTGTTCGCCCTGGCGACCCGGGAAGCGGGCAAGAGCCTGCTCGATGGCGTAGCCGAAATTCGCGAAGCCGTCGACTTTGCCCGTTACTATCCGAATGAAGCGGTACGTAATCAGGAGTTCGGTGCCGGGCGCGGTGTGATTGCCTGTATTTCGCCCTGGAACTTCCCGCTGGCAATCTTTGCCGGTCAGGTACTGGCGGGGCTGGCGGCAGGTAATGCCGTTATCGCCAAGCCGGCCGGCCAGACCGCGCTGATCGCCACTCGGGCCGTCGAGTTGATGCATGAAGCCGGTATTCCCAAGGGCGCCATTCAGCTGCTGCCCGGCGGCGGCAGCACCGTCGGTGCGGCGCTGACCTCGGATCCGCGTATTGCCGGTGTCTGCTTTACCGGCTCTACCGCCACGGCCCAGCACATCAACAAGGTGATGGCCGAGTCAATGGCGCCGGATGCGCCCCTGGTGGCGGAAACCGGCGGCCTGAATGCCATGATCGTGGACTCCACCGCCCTGCCGGAGCAGGTGATACGCGATGTACTGGCTTCTTCGTTCCAGAGTGCCGGTCAGCGTTGCTCCGCCCTGCGCATGCTCTATGTGCAGAAGGACATTGCCGATCACCTGCTGGAGATGCTGTTCGGCGCCATGGACGAGCTGAGCGTGGGTGATCCCTGGTTGCTGTCTACCGATGTGGGTCCGGTGATCGACGACAACGCCAAGCAGGGTATCGAAGCCCATTGCAAGAAATTCGCCGCCCTGGGGCGGGTGCTCAAGCAACTGCCGGTACCGGCCGAGGGGCGCTTTGTGGCACCGACGGTGATTCGGCTGGAAGGCATTCATGAGCTGGAAGAAGAAATCTTCGGGCCGGTACTGCACGTGGCCACCTTCGAGGCGGACGAAATCGAGCAGGTGGTCGATCAGATCAACGCCCAGGGCTTCGGCCTGACCTTCGGCCTGCATACTCGGGTCGACAAGCGGGTTGAGCGCATCGTCAACCGGGTCAAGGTGGGTAACATCTACGTCAACCGCAATCAGATCGGCGCCATCGTCGGCTCTCAGCCCTTTGGTGGCGAGGGGCTGTCGGGCACGGGTCCGAAAGCGGGTGGCCCCCAGTATGTGCGCCGCTTCATGAAAACCGGCGCGGTAGCGACGGTGGACGCCGCCGGGGCAGAAACGGTGACTGCGGATCAGCTGCAGCGGGCGATCACCCGACTGGACGTGAAGGCCTGGTCTGTGGCCCGGGATCGGGCGGCGCGGCTGCAGCCGGTTTTTGGTGCCGTGCCCGCGGCCCTCGATGCCGCCCCGGAAGAAATGCCGGGACCGACCGGGGAGCTGAACCGGCTGTCTTGCCGTCCTCGTGGTGTTGTGCTCTGTCTGGGGCCGGATCTGGCCTCGGCCATGAAGCAGGCCGGCGTCGCCCTGTCGCAGGGCAATGGCGTGGTCGTGGTGGCGCCGGGCGCACCAGCGGCACTGGCCGGCCTGGCCGGTATTCCCGTGCTGGGGCTGGATGGGCTGTTGCAGCCTGCCGCGCTGGAAACCGTTGGTGGATTTGAAGCACTGGTCAGCGCGGCTGCCGAGCCGACGCTGCGGCAATATCGTGTTGCTCTGGCGAAACGTGACGGTGCCCTGTTGCCGCTGCTGACCGGTCAGGATGCGCCCGAGCGCTTCGTGATCGAGCGCCACCTCTGTGTCGACACCACGGCAGCCGGCGGCAACGCCAGCCTGATAGCGGCATCCGAGTAAGCGTTATCGCGTATCTGGCGATCACTCCCCGACTGCTATGTCGGGGGTGATATGACATGCAAACAGCTCGTTTGAAGGGGCTGGTATTAGCATCTGATACCAACCCCAGTAATGATCTGGTCATGTTGAGGCCCCAGACCAGAGGCAACAGAGCCACCTCCCACGACACGCCATGAACCCATCCATGGGGGCTCGGAAATACCGTCCTTGGCATTTCACGGTCGAGGGAGTCGTTCTCTGTTTCCTCTTTTGGAATACCGAGTTGCCCGCAGACAGGCCAACAGGCGACTTTGTAGCATCAGGGAGGACAAAGGGATCTGCTCTACCGACCATCACATGACAGGGACGTCATGTGCTGAGCGTCACATGGATGTGCTTGAAGCGGGTCGGTGGAGGAGACCCTTTTTCCGACATTGATACAGAAATTAAATAGACCACTTGTTTAATGTGAACGGCTATGTATGAGTTAACTGTGTCTGTGCCAATAAGATGCTGTTTTCATTCGGGTTAGTGTGAGTTTCAAAG
>NZ_BAABDS010000050.1:0-1230 GCF_039539745.1 Oceanisphaera sediminis | reverse complement strand
ATACAACACCCAAGAAGTGTGAGACCTTGCGGTCGAGAACAAACAAATTATTTCAAATCAAACAGACAGAACAGGTATAAAGAACGTTCTGTAGGGTCGAATTCATTCGACCGCTGTTAATCAGTTTTCCAGCGTTTGTTAGCAATAGCTGACAAACACCAGTTTATGCCTGGCGGCGATAGCGTTGTGGTCCCACCTGATCCCATGCCGAACTCAGAAGTGAAACGCACCCGCGCCGATGATAGTGTGGCAGCTGCCATGTGAAAGTAGGTCACTGCCAGGCACCCAATTTAGTCCCGTACTATCAAGCTTTGCGGAGTGGTAGTTCAGTTGGTTAGAATACCGGCCTGTCACGCCGGGGGTCGCGGGTTCGAGTCCCGTCCACTCCGCCATTATTCAAAAGCCCTGCTCTCACGAGCAGGGCTTTTTTCATTTCAATCCGCAATAAACAAGCTCTCCCCGACTGATACCAATCTAATACCAATCTTGCTGGTAAGTAATGCTGCATAACAGGTGTGGTTCGGTCGTCATTCCCGCGAAGGCTGGAATCCAGGGCCTGTGGCGCAGAGTTGTCAGCCTGCGCTTCTCCTGCAAAGACATTGGACCCCCGCCTTCGCGAGGGTGACGAGAAAGAAAAGCTAGCCCCAGTATCCACATAAGTTATGAGATATTACTTACTGCTCAGGCGGTATACTGGCCCCGGTTGATATCGGTGAGTGTGGTATTGATATCGAAGATTTTTGTCCGGATCTCGGTAGCCCCCATCGCTGCCACTCGCTGGCTGTGCATATGGGCATACTGTTCGGCAAACGCCTTGTCGGTAAACACATAGATACCGCCTGCTTCGCCGGTTTCGGCATTTTCCGTCCAGATTTTGGATATAAAGCCTGGCTCCTGATTGATGGAGTTAGCGAGCTCTTTAGCTCCCTCAGTGAGGGCATCCCCCATCATTTCAGTGGGAAATTTGAAGTCAATTTGCAACAGTGTCGGCATGATTTTCGGTTCCTCTGATAGTGGTAATTGTCCTTTATAATGGCAAATGGGCCTATAACCGACAATCTCATTATCTATGCATGAGTTAACTATTGTTTCCCGTGTATCTGCTCTCTTCCGTAGTTGCATCAACTAGAGTAAAAACAGAGTGTTGCCGGCGCAGACTGTAGTGGCACACTTAAAGTGGCCACCTGTTCAGAGGTGATATCATCACCTCATCAGATATACAGGTGACAC
>NZ_BAABDS010000049.1:0-11064 GCF_039539745.1 Oceanisphaera sediminis | reverse complement strand
CCAAACGAGTCTGAACGGCGGTTCTGGAAAAGCTCTAAAACCGTGGCCACTTTTTGTTGACCACTACAGAAGTGGGACGCTGTTGAGAAGGATGCGATGGTAGCCAAAGGTAGCCTCCGAAAATTGGCCCGAGAACTTGGATATGCCAACGATGGAGGCAGCCAGCTCAAAACTATCCGCGATTGCATTGAGCGTCTATGGGCAGTGTCGGTGATTGTGACGCGTAACGGGAAGCGACAAGGGTTCCGCATCTTGTCCAATTACATGAGCGACGACCGAGAAGGTAAATTGTTTGTCAGTCTGAACCCTCGATTGGCTGAGGCTGTTATGGGAGAGCGTCCACATACTCGTATCGACTTGACCGAGGTTCGGGCGCTAAACACCGACCCTGCCAGATTGATACATCAGAGATTATCAGGCTGGATTGACGCTGGAAAATCCAGACGCATAGAACAGGATACCCTTTGCAACTATGTCTGGCCGGACAAAACGAAGAACTATAACACCCTGAAAAAACGCCGTCAGACGGTTCGGAAGGCGTTGACTGAACTTATTTCGGTGGGTTGGACTGTACATGAATACGCCAAGGGTAAGTGGGAGATTAGGCGGCCAGGGGCCAGGCATGCCAATCCTCCCAGTGTGACAGCACCCAAGTACCGGCGTAACGGTACCCAAGTACCGGCATAACGGTACCCAAGTACCGGCATAACGGCACCCCTTATAATTTTATAAGCTTATGTAAATTAAGGGTTTTAAGTGATTTTTGAAAATTGATCCAAGATATTCCAAAGAATATCTACTATGCGCGGCTTGCCCGCATCATGAGGGTACGTTCAAGCCTTGCCAATTAAAACGACCTGCGGCCGTTGGTTTAACGCCAGGAGGGGAAGAGCCCAAACGGCTCAGTAACCCTTCTTTCTTGGCGTTCAACCCGACCGAAGGGAGGAAATGATCAAGGTGCTTCGCTCTGTGGTCTCGTGTGCAGGTGCTGAAAGTGTCAATGAAACGGGTTTTACAAACTTCATGCTCATTTAACTTATTGAAACTTAAAGGTGTTATTTTCTTCTGCTCACTACAGCTCCGTTTTGTTGACACTTGAGGGGCGCAAGAATCGGGCTTTATTGACATATGAGGGGCGGTGACTGGAGTAAACAAGGAAACCGGGTGGAAAGCTGTGTATTCCAGTGTGCAGAACACAATAACAGCACTACAGGAAAACGCTGTGAGATCGCTATTTTACCGCTGTTGGAGCGTTACTGGATCGCTGTAACTGTCGGGTTAATTGTGCATTCAGGCTGTTATGGCAGGAATACACAGCAAAAAACAGAAGAAGACACAGAAAAGCAGAGAGATGCACAGGGCATGCACACAAAAACGAATGCTGAGATGCGGGCAGGATGTGTGAAGTAGTCCCACCATGCAAGCATGGCGGTGCCTCTTCACTGGCCCTTATTCGCACCTGCGGTGCTCAACGTTCATCCTGCCCTGCGGGGCTATAGCGCTTTGCTGGCAACCACGAAGAGGACATCAAGATGGAGGCACAGGAAAACAAAACTACCAGGAAGAGCTGTACCCCGATCAAGGTGTATTGCTTGCCTGAAGAGCGAGCGGTGATTGAGGAAAACGCCAGGAGGGCGGGACTGAGTGCGTCAACCTACCTGCGGGAGGTGGGGCAGGGTTATCAGATACAGGGAGTAACCGATGCGGAGCAGGTGCGTGAGCTGGTGAGGGTAAATGGTGATTTGGGCCGCCTGGGTGGGCTGTTAAAACTCTGGCTGATGAATGATGCCAAGGTGGCTGCGTTTGGACCCAATACGATACTGGCGCTTCTGCAGCGTATCGAAACGAACCAGGTGCGAATGAGCCATCTCATGGAATTCATTCTTCGGCCAAGGGCCGAATCATGATTGCCAAGCACGTTGCCATGCGCTCACAGGGAAAATCCGACTTTGCCGGGCTGGTGAATTACATCACCGACAAACAGAGCAAGGAGCATCGGTTGGGCCAGGTACGGTTGACCAATTGCGAGGCGCATTCAATCAGGGATGCCATCAGTGAAGTGCTGGCAACCCAGTTTGCCAACACCAGGGCGAAAAGTGACAAGACGTATCATCTGATTGTCAGCTTTCGGCCCGGTGAACAGGTAGATGCCAAAACTCTGGCCAGCATCGAAGACCGTATTTGTGAGGGACTGGGCTTTGGTGAGCATCAGCGCATCAGTGCCGTTCACAATGACACTGACAACCTGCATGTTCATATCGCCATCAACAAGATCCATCCAAAGCGCAACACCATTCATGAGCCCTACTACTCACACCGAGCATTGGCCGATCTATGCGGGGCCATGGAGCAGGACTACGGGTTGCAGCAGGATAACCATATGCCGCGCCGGCAGGGTGCTGAGGCCCGGGCAGCAGACATGGAGCGCCATGCGGGCATTGAAAGCCTGATTGGCTGGATAAAGCGCGAGTGTCTGGACGAGCTTAAGTCTGCGCAGTCCTGGAGCCATCTGCATCAGGTGATGAGTGCTAATGGTCTGGAACTTAAAGCACGGGGCAACGGGCTGGTTGTGGTGTCCAGCAATGACGTAATGGTTAAAGCCAGTACCCTGGGGCGGGATTTTTCCAAGCCGAAGCTGGAAGCACGTTTCGGTCCGTTTGAGCCAGGGCGAAAGCAACAGGCCAGCCCCCGCCGGACTTACCGTAAAGAGCCGGTGCGACTGCGGATAAATACCACCGAACTTTACGCCAAATACAAGGCTGAGCAGGCGACAGTAACGGCTAACAAAACAGCGGCCCTGGAAGCGGCACGGCGGCAGAAAGACCGAAGGATTGGGCACGCCAAGACCAAAGGCAAAGCGAGGCGGGCAGCGATAAAACTGACCGGCAGCGGCAAGCTGACCAAGAAGCTGCTTTATGCACAAGCCAGCAGTGCCTTGAAAGCTGACATTGACGCCATCCAGAAACAGTACCGGGAAGAGCGCACGGCCATTTATGAAGCCAACGCTCGGCGCACCTGGGCCGACTGGCTCAAGCAGAAGGCCCAGCAAGGTGACACTGAGGCGCTGGCGGCGCTGCGGGCCAGAGATTCTGCTCAGGGCCTCAAGGGCAACACGCTCAACGGAGAAGGGCAGACCAAGCCCGGGCATTCACCGGTGATCGACAACATCACCAAGAAAGGCACCATCATTTATCGGGCTGGCTCCAGCGCTGTACGCGACGACGGCGACCGGCTGCAGGTATCCAGAGAGTCCGGCCAGGCAGCTGTGCAGAATGCGCTCAGAATGGCGATGGAGCGCTATGGCAACCGCATCACTGTGAATGGCTCGCCGGAGTTTAAGGCAAGGGTGATCCGTGCGGCTGTGGATGGGCAGCTATCGGTTACGTTTGCTGATCCCAGCCTCGAACAACGCCGCCAGTCGTTGGCCGGGTGCCAGAGCACAACCGATGCCAAAGCTCGAAGCAGACGCGCCGGAGTGCCACCAATCGGCAAGTGTCCGCCATCAATGCGCCGTAATCGACTGCAAACCTTATCTCAGCTCGATGTATTGAGCTTTGATAAAAACGCAAACAGAGCACCATCTCAGCCAAAACCCAGTGAACAGGAACAGCGCAAGGCTAGGCTACGAGCAGAAATGGACGCCAAGAAAGCGAAAAGACAAAAGAAGGGGCGGTCATTGTAGCGCCTTTTTTATTAACCCTCGGGAAGCCTAACCGTTCCCCAGGACAATGACACCGATGTTCAACAACCATGCGGCCGCGCGTTCTAACGGTGTCGCGCAGGTCGGACGCCGGGATAGTAAGTGACGAGCTATCTCAGTAGAGGTCCACATTCACCGCTGATTTTCAGCAGGGGTAGCGATCACCATCAGTCTGGTAGCTCGCTACAGGTTGGTGAGTGCAACTTGGTCACGACAACACTAAGAGCACTCAATCATGCAAAGAGAACCGATTTTAGCGGCTAAAATGGCTGCGCTCGCTTTTTCAGTCGCCCTGATCATTCCTGTGCCCGTGCAGGCGGGCATTCCCGTGGTGGATAGCACCAACCTGGCGCAGAACACCATGTCAGCGATGGAAGCCGTTGCGCAGACTCTGAAGCAGATTCAGCAATACCAGACCCAGCTGCAGCAGTACGAAAACCAGCTGCAGCAGTACGAAAACCAGCTGCAAAACACCATGGCTCCGGCTGCTTACATCTGGGATCAGGCTCAAACCACCATCAATGACCTGGTTCAGGCAACCAATACTCTTCAGCATTACAAAAATCAGCTTGGCAGCCTGGATGTCTACCTGGGCAAGTTTCAGGATGTGGCCTATTACCGGGGCTCTCCTTGTTTTAATGGTTCTGGCGGTTGCACGCCGAGTGAACAAGCGGCAATGGAAGAAAACCGCCGCCTGGCGTCTGAGTCGCAAAAGAAAGCCAACGACGCACTGTTCAAAGGGCTGGAGCAGCAGCAAGACAACTTGCAGACCGACGCACGGCAGCTCCAGCGTCTGCAATCTGCTGCCCAAGGTGCAGACGGACAGCTGGCCGCCATCGGCTATGCCAACCAGCTTGCCAGCAACCAGGCCAACCAGCTACTTCAAATCCGCAGCTTGCTGATTGCGCAGCAGAACGCTGAAGCCACACAACGTGCAGCGGAAATGGATGCTCATGCCAGAGGCGAAGCGCGAGAGAAACAGCTTCGAACCTGGAGTTATCGACCCAGCTCAGCAGATCGTTACTAAGGAGGACGCCATGAAAAAAGTCATTCCATTTGTGGCCGTGTTTGCCTTGGTAGGGTGTGGGCAGGAAACGTTGCCAGAGCCGAATGCAGCAAGCTGTGCGCCGGCCGCATTTCAGCAGGCCATCAGCGAGCTGAGAAAAGAGGTGAACCGGAAAGCCTTCACCGAGGCTTGCCGATCCTTCGAAAAAGCTCAGCAGATGCGCAGCTGGGAGTTCAAACCCAGCTCTCCGGACCGTTACTAATGGGAAGTTACAGCATGAAACAAATTGTCTTTTATGGCCTGGCCGCTCTTGTTGTATCGGAGTCTGCAATGGCCCAGGAATTATCCAGCAGCAACATTATGGATGATGTGCTGGATCGCTATCATAGTGCTGTCTCAACCTGGGGGCCGGTCATTGAGGCGGCGGCGAGCCGTCTCTTTTGGACCTTAGTGGTGATCTCAATGGTCTGGACGTTCGGCATGATGGCGTTGCGCAAGGCCGATATTGGCGAGTTCTTCGCGGAGTTGGTGCGCTTTACCATCTTCACCGGGTTCTTCTGGTGGCTGCTCACCAACGCTACACATGGGATGAACATTGCGGGAACGATGGTGGCATCTTTACAGCAACTTGGTGCCGAAGCCGGAGGCCTGGGAAGTAGCACTCTGGGCCCGTCCAGTATTCTGGATATGGGCTTTGAGCTGTATGACCGGACGGTACAGGCCACATCGGAGCTGAGCTTGCAACAGTTCGCCACTGCGCTGATGATGGAGCTGATGGCACTGGCGGTATTACTGGTGCTGGCGATTATATCCGTGAACCTGCTATTGCTGTTGGTCGCCAGTTGGATACTGCTGTATGCGGGTGTGTTCTTCCTGGGCTTTGGTGGCTCCCGTTGGACCTCTGACATGGCAATTAACTACTACAAGGCCATTCTCGGCATTGCGGCTCAGCTGATGGCCATGGTGTTGCTTGTTGCCATTGGTAGAGATTTCCTCACCCATTACTACTCACAAATGAACGAAAACATGGCGTCCCAAGAGTTGGTGGTGATGCTGGTAGTGTCGGTGATCCTGCTGTTTCTGGTGAACAAGGTGCCTCCCATGATCTCCGGCCTGGTATCTGGTGGCAGCGTAGGTGCCATGGGTATTGGCTCTTTTGGAGCGGGTGCTGCAATGGGTGCAGCCATGACAGCGGCTGGAATGGCCATGGCCGGTGCCAAAATGGCCGGAGGTGCCATGTTGGGCGGTGCCGCGAATGCAGTAGGTGGCGCGTCGGCCATCAAAGCCGCATTTGAAAAGGCATCGGCTGCTCCTTCTGCGTCCGGTGGCGAGATGCCTGGCTTCGGTGAACCTGGTCATGGGGCCGGTAACTCGACGGCCGAAAGTGCAAGTGGTGGCTATGCGGGTACGGGAGAAACTCCATTCGCACAAGCTGCTGGCTTTGGCAGCACTAGCCCTCAGCCAAGTAATAGTACTGGTGGATTAAACCGGGTGGCTTCTCTGGCTGCAGGAACGGCTGGGGAGCTAGCAAAAGGCATCGGCTCAAGGGCTGCGGTAAAGTTTCAGGACAAGGTGAGTCAGACCGGCGGCGGCCGTTTGGCGTCCTCGATCCGAGAGGGTATGGAGCCGCAAAGCGATAATGGCACAGGAAACGGTAACAAGAGTGACAGAACGGGAGAATCTGCTCCATCGTTCGACAGCGACAGCCTGGGCGGCACCAGCGATGTGAACCGCAGCCAGTATGACACTTAAGGAGATACCAAGATGAAACAACGTAGCTTCATGGTTGCCTTGGACATGCTCGACGAAGCCCGGGAATCACATACCGAGGCCGCTTTTGTACCGGTTATCGAAGCATCGGTCGAAGAAGAGAAAGACACGAAGGCGGAGATCGCTGCCTTTGTAAGCCGTCCTGATCCTACTGGCTGGGTGGAAGCATCGAATAGCAACCGCATCAGTAATGACGCAGGATCTGGAGCTGGGAAAACTCCGTTTTCGGATGCGGCAGGCTTTTCCAGTATTGGCTTGTAAAAGCACTCGGGCCGGTGATTATGCACCGGCCCGTTTTTATTCGGATGAGTGTTAGAACAACTCATAATCAATATACATTACAATCATCGATATACTTTATTTTTTAATACCTCTAAATGGATTTAGAGGTTGTTCGAATTCGATAGCTTGTAATGTGTGCCAGTTTTTAGACAAATCAGCCACGCCAAGGTTTTCTGTCAATCGCTTTCCCATGGTTGTTATTTCCGACTTTCTTGTTCGGTTGTTCAATAATTTTAAAAGGTCGCCATAATGATCTCCACTAATAGCTGCTGCTTTAAGAATCAACTCTGATAGTTCAAATCCAGCAGATAATAGCTCTCTAAGTGATGAACCCTCGCTTAGTTCCGGTAGCCCCATGTCATAACCTAGGTTGTTTGTCTTGTTTGCTATGATTTGAATCATGCTGAGAACAATGTTATTAGAATTTCTATATTTTTCTTGTGGTTTATCTCTGCTAGAGTATATCCCATCAAGTTGATTTATTGTGCCTCGAATGATATCTCCCATTTCATTTATGTAAGTCACCACAGAGGCTTCTGGCGTTAAATTTAGCTGAAAAGGCTTCTGCTCTCCAGATAATACTCCTCTATACAAAAAAACATGAATAGAAGGTAAGTGTTTTTTTTCAATTAATACCCACTTAGATATCTCTGTATGGACCTCTAGTATTTTACAGAAATGGCTAGAGTGAGAATAAAACAAGTCGTGAAGCCGCTTTTCTTCCTGACGTAGATTGTTCTCTATTTGTTGCGCCATCGTTACTGCTGCTTGCTTTGAACGATGGTTGATTGCCCCCCAAGATATTAGGGGGATTGAAATTGAGCTTAAAATTATGGGTAGCCTAAGAACATGCAATATATCAACTATTGAGTCTGCAGCCCTTTCGGGCTCAAACTTAACGTTGGTTAAATTGATCAAATATAATGCAATTAATCCTGCTGATAAATTAATTGATAAAAAAGAAATCCAAAAAAAATATGTTTTAAAAAACGACCTGTAAATATCAGGATCTTGTATTTCATCAAGTCTTAAGTCTAAGGTCCTAGTTTTCACTGATAACATATTCAATATACCTGGTTTGTATTATTAGCATGCGGTTATTATGGCAGTAAATGGTTTGATTTTGTAGTGTTTCTAATGTGCGTAAAAATGATTTAAGATATAATGTCACCACGGTAACAATGGTTGCCATAACCTGATGCGTTCCTGTTTCTCATTCTAGTTAAAACTGAGCTAGAGCGTGTTCCCAAAGTGCTTTTTTTATGTGCAATAGTCAGGCTGGTGCTTGACTAAGGATAACCAATCACTGAAGCCAACCAGCTTCGCTGGAAACTATAGGCCGCTGCACACTGATGTTGATGATGCGGGAATAAGGCCATCAGACAGGACGTTAGCAAGTGAGATATGATCTTCCTCCGATAATATGCAAGCAGCCGCTACCATGCCTATAAAATTAAAGCGATGAATGGTAGGTGGAGTATATTAGCATCAAGCAGAACACGTGTCGTTAAGGCCTCTCTGGGGTAACTTTCTATTGGAAACTGTTTAGCTTATTTAAAAATTATATTTATGATGAAAGTCAAAAGGCATTGGTGATTAAGTTATGAGCTTCTATGTTTGGTATCTCTCTAATCATCATAATGACTGGCTTCCATTGGTATAGGTTGATAGACAACTTATCCGATTAAATAAGTTGTCCATCACGACCTAAAAAGGTGTAAGATAATAAGATACTATACCTAAGTGAAAGTTAAGGGTTGACCATGCCAGTTATTGATAAAGAATATGAAGAGATATCTCTTAGTGATGAACATCTAAAAAATCCATTGCTAATGGCATTGGCATGGAAAAAAAAGTCACCAGTACATACGATCTACTAACTGGTATGCTGATAATTTCGAGTTGGATATCTCGGCACTTAACCTTATAAAACATTGTAAAGAATGGACTGAAAGTCTAGCTAGTCCTATTAAGTTTTCTAAACTAGAGTTAGTTCCAGCTCCTAAAGCTAGTAAATGGGAGTTTATTGATAATGACAAGAAAGCTAATTTTAATAATCTTTTGTTTGATGTTGAAAAGACAGATTTCGATCCACTTTGGCGACCGAAGACTAACCAGGATGAAAATGAATCTACAGTAAGTCTAAGACCTTTAGCTCATATTTCTATACGCGAGCAGTCGATGATGACGCTGTTAATGATGGGGTTAGCTAATGAAGTTGAAACTATGCAGGGTAACCCTGAAACTTCGCTTGAAGAGGTTCATGCTAAAGGTATAGTGAGCTATGGTAACCGCTTATATTGTCAATATTCTGAAGGCGGTCTTGCCAAACACAGCTATGGAGCAACTACTACTTATAGCAAATACTTTGTTGATTATCGTAATTTTCTAAATCGCCCTTATCATTTTGCTACTGAAAAACTTGGGGAGATATCGCCTGATGAACGTGTTTATCTAGTTGAATTGGATTTATCTAAGTTTTTTGATTTGATTAAACGCGATGTACTAATAGAAAAGATAAACTTATTAGCTAAGCTAGAACATGGTAATGATAAATATCAATGTTTAGATAATTTGTTATCTGCCTTTGAAAAGTGGAAGTGGTCGGAGGGTGCTGCTAACTCTTATAAAGAATTATGTTGTTCAAACAAAGTGCCTGAAGCGCCAAATGGTCTACCGCAAGGTTTAGTTGCCGCAGGTTTTCTCTCAAACGTTTACATGTTAGAATTTGATGAAAAATTAAAAGAAAAGATCGGGGATACTTTTTCTGATGATAGCATAAGGTTAGTTGATTATTGTCGTTATGTTGATGATGTTCGTTTGGTGCTTGTTGGACCAGCCCCCTCAAAATTATCTTTAATGGAGATTAAGGAGCGCGTTATCGAATTTATTGAGGGGGAGCCGTGTTGGAGTAAGCTAAACTTACACCTAAATGATGAAAAAACTAGAGTCGAAGTGTTTCATGGTCGTAAGGTCGGAGTTTCTAACGTGTTGGAAGAAATTCAACATCGCCTAAGTGGTCCAATATCTCTTGATGAAGCAGAAAATCAACTTGGTCAATTGGAGAATTTACTTTCTATTTCTAACGACAATCCGTTAAGTAATATGAGAGAAGGTTTTGAAGTCAATCTACTTGCGCATGTTGAAAGTGCCCGCTTTGATGTTCGAGAAGACACATTAAAACGTTTTGCAGCAAATAAGCTTACTAAAATTCTAAATGAAATTCGACATTTCACCACGCAGCAACCCGACGAGAGCGGTAATCTTCAACCAGGTTCTTGGGATTATTTACAGGAACGTATTGCACGGCGATTTATCGCTTGCTGGAGCTATGACCCTTCTTTGGTGTTATTGCTTAAAAAAGGGGTGGAGATTTTTCCAAGTACCAAGTTATTAGTGCCTGTCTTACAACAGCTTGATTCAGTTATAGCTCGTAATTCAAACCCGAAAGAGGTAGCAGTTGCAGAGTATTGTCTATCAGAGATCTATCGTCACTCAGCGATTGTAATTCACAAAAAAGATCGTCTGGCAATTCCAGCTCAAGCAAATGTGGATGACTTTTTTGAATTATTACAAGATTCAGCTGCGCAATGCTGTGGGCGTAAAGAATATGGAAAATTCGATTTATTGAGCGAGCAAGCTTGCTTTTTACTATTAGTTCGTGGTGATACTAAATTAGATTCAGAATTCGCTGATTTAAGATATAGTCTAATTGATAAACTCATTCGTGGGTTTAGAAATATCCCTGTGGCAAAGAGTATTAAAGAGCAAGATATAGCATCAGCTATTCTAATGGCTAATCAGATTAGTAATGCTAGTAAAGAATGTATTCGTGCGACGTCATGTTTATTAGAAGCACAAAACAATAAGCTTAAAATTGACGATGTTTTTAAATTTATTACCATTCAGGATAAGACTTTTGCTACCAGCTTGATTCGACATGCTAGAGGTGTTAAACAATTATGGTGTGATGATGATGAAGTGAAGAGAATAGTTAAGTCACTACACTTGGATATTAAGCCTTTAGCTATGCCGCTTGATAAGATAGAAAAAGAAGTGAGCTTGTTGCGATTAGTTATGCGTGATGATAACCCTTTTGCTAACGAAATTATGGCGTTGTTGTTGATGAAAGCAACTCTAAATGATGAAAACATCAACTTGCTAAGAGAGAACATTGGAAAACCTATCGACCTAGCCTCCACTAAAGTTCAGTTTAATCGTTTCTCTAATATAGTTGGCTATGTATGAGTTAACTGTGTCTACACTGTATTTATATACAGAAATATGGTGGGCCAGATTATGGAAT
>NZ_BAABDS010000048.1:0-9314 GCF_039539745.1 Oceanisphaera sediminis | reverse complement strand
GTTTCACTCTCTTCAGATCCATGATGCACTTACTATCGGCAGGATTTTACAATGATTGAGAACGCCCCCTAGTCCCTCATCCCCAATCCCCAATCACTGGTTTTTAGTCAGTGATCGCAGATATCGCCTTTGGTGAACAGATATTCCTTCAACTCCTTGTCCAGTACCCGATCCCGGCGCCGGATCCACTCCAGCACCATGGCGGCGTGTTCTTTTTCTTCATCCCGGTTGTGCGCCAGAATCGCCTTTAACTGCGGATCCTTGCAGGCATCGACTCTTTGGTTATACCAGTCGACCGCTTCCAGCTCTTCCATCAGCGAGGTAATGGCCCTGTGCATGTCGCGGGTTTCATCGCTCAGCTCATCAATGGGTTCATGATAGCCTTCGTTTGCCATAGCATGGCTCCTTAAGTGACCAGAAAATATAGCAATATTGACTGTTACTCAGTCTGGTAGACGATGGGGATTTTGCAAATAGGAAGGGGCAGTTCTACAGGAAAAAAGCCCCGCCGAATGGCGGGGCTGACAAGGATTAATAGGCCGCCTTGAAGATGGCAACCACTTCCTCAAAACTTGGCTGAATCGGATTGGTCAGGCCGCAGGCGTCTTTCATGGCGTTGCCGGCCAGGGTCTCGAAGTCTTCTTCTTTTACGCCCAGACCGGCCAGGCCGGAAGGAATACCCACCTGCTCCGCCAGCGCCACAATCGCCTCGATACAACGAGCCGCACCCTGTTCATGGCTCAGCCCCTGCACGTCCTGCCCCAGGGCCGCGGCAATATCGGTCAGGCGGGCGCTGGCGGCCTGGCTGTTGAAACGCTGCACATGGGGCAGCAGAATGGCGTTACAGACGCCGTGGGGCAGGTCATAGAAGCCACCCAGCTGGTGCGCCATGGCATGCACATAACCCAGCGAGGCGTTATTGAAGGCCATGCCCGCCAGCAACTGGGCGTAAGCCATCTGGTTGCGGGCGGCCATATCAGTGCCGTCGGCCACCGCCTGTGCCAGGTTTTCACCGATAAGGGTGACGGCTTTCAGGGCACAGGTGTCGGTGATGGGGTTGGCGGCGGTAGACACATAGGCTTCTACCGCATGAGTCAGTGCATCCATGCCGGTGGCGGCGGTCAGCGATTTGGGCATCTTCTTCATCAGCTCGGGATCGTTCACCGACATGATGGGGGTCACATGCTTGTCGACGATGGCCATCTTGATGTGGGTCTTTTCATCGGTAATGATGCAGAAGCGGGTAATTTCCGAGGCGGTGCCGGCGGTGGTGTTGATGGCCACCAGCGGCAGCTGCGGCTTGGCCGACTTGTCGACGCCCTCGTAGTCACGAATGTCGCCGCCGTTGCTGGCCACCAGCGCTATGCCCTTGGCGCAGTCGTGAGGCGAGCCGCCACCGAGCGAAATCACCAGGTCACAATGTTGCTTACGCAACAGGGCCAGGCCCGCTTCCACGTTGCCGGTGGTGGGATTGGCCTGAACCTGATCGAAGATGCTGGCCTGAATATCCTGTTTGGCCAGCGCCTGCTGCAGCTGACCGGCATAACCCAGCTCGACCAGTGGCTTGTCGGTCACGATCAGCGCATGGCGAAAACCGGATTGACTGAGTTCGGCTACCGCCTGATCCACGGCACCGGCGCCGATTACGTTAACCGAAGGCATATAAAAAGTTGCTGTGCTCATATTGTTATCTTCCTTGTTCATGCTAAGAAAAAACGTCAGGCGCTGAGTCTGAACAGCGTCCTTCAGGCAGTGCCATATAAGTCCTTATCAGACTTTACCGGCACTGTCTCTACAGGGTGTTACTCCAGATCATGTTCGGTGCCGATCAGAAGAAACCGAGCGGATTACTGTCGTAGCTCACCAGCATGCACTTGGTCAGCTGATAGTGATCCAGCATCATCTTGTGGGTCTCGCGGCCGATACCCGACTTCTTGTAACCGCCAAAGGCGGCATGGGCCGGATAGGCGTGGTAACAGTTCATCCAGATACGGCCGGCCTGAATACCCCGGGCCATGCGGTAGGCGCGATTGGTATCCCGGGTCCAGAGTCCGGCTCCCAGGCCAAATTCGGTGTCGTTGGCAATGGCCAGGGCTTCGGCCTCGTCCTTGAAGGTGGTCACCCCCACTGCCGGGCCGAAGATTTCTTCCTGGAAAACCCGCATCTTGTTGTTGCCCTGGAAAATGGTCGGCTGAATGTAGTAGCCGTTTTCCAGACCGTTGATTTGGTTGGCCTGACCGCCCAGCAACATGTTGGCGCCTTCGTTGCGGCCAATTTCCATGTAACTGAGGATCTTGTCGAACTGCTCGCGAGACGCCTGAGCGCCCACCTGGGTTTCGGTATCCAGCGGGTTGCCCTGCTTGATTTGACGGCCACGCACCAGTACCCGCTCCATGAACTCGTCATAGATGCTTTCCTGCACCAGTGCCCGGGACGGACAGGTACAGACCTCGCCCTGGTTGAAGAAGGTGAGCAGCATGCCTTCGATGCACTTGTCGACAAACTCCGGCTCATGGCGCAGCACGTCTTCGAAGAAGATGTTGGGCGACTTGCCGCCGAGTTCGACGGTAGAGGGGATCAACCGTTCGGCCGCCGCTTTCAGCACATGCTGCCCCACCGGGGTCGAGCCGGTAAAGGCCAGCTTGGCAATGCCCGGATGACGCAATATCGCCTCCCCGGCCTCCTGACCAACCCCGTTCACCACGTTGATCACGCCGGGCGGCAACAGATCACCAATCAGTTCCATCAGCACCAGAATGGAGGCCGGGGTCTGCTCGGCGGGCTTGAGCACGGTACAGCAGCCCGAGGCCAGTACCGGCGCCAGCTTCCAGGCGGCCATCAGCAGCGGGAAGTTCCAGGGAATGATTTGCCCGACCACGCCCACCGGCTCCTGAAAATGGTAGGCGGCGGTGGTGGCATTCAGCTCGGCGGCACTGCCTTCCTGCGCCCGAATGGCGCCGGCAAAATAACGAAAATGATCCACTACCAGCGGAATGTCGGCCGCCAGGGTCTCGCGTACCGCCTTGCCGTTATCCCAGGTCTCGGCCACCGCCAGCATCTCGATATTCTGCTCGATGCGGTCGGCGATGCGCAGCATCACATTGGCCCGGTCGGCCACCGCCGTTTTACTCCAGGTGACAAAAGCCTGCTGCGCCGCCTGCACCGCCAGATCCACATCCTGGGCATCGGAACGCGGCACCTCGCAGAATACCGCCCCGTTCACCGGCGACACGTTTTCCATATAGCGACCATTGATTGGCTCGCGCCACTCACCACCGATGAAGTTCTGATAGCGGGACTTGAAGTTGACCACGGCACCTGCCTGGCCTGGTTGCTGATATATCATGCTGGCTCTCCTTGCTGATAAAGGGATCGTTGAGGTTGATACCGGACAGTGCTTGCCCGATGCTTACCTGCGAAATAGAAATTGCAAGGTCGATGCCAGTTGTAGCAAAACAGAGAAATAAGGTTACACAAGCGTTACATTAACGGCAGCGGCAGGCTAACCTAATGCATCAACTGCCCCCATTGGCAGCCAGAGTGTCCGAAAACGGAACAGGGTGTTCTGTACAGGTGTTCAGTTTCTTAACAGGTGTGACCATGACCACAAGGATAAGTACAACGATGGCGCTGCATCAGCCTCAGGATCCGTATTTACTGGAACGTTCATGGCAACGCAGCCGGGACTATGGCCTGAGCCGGCACAGCCGGGTGGATCGCCTTTGTCTGCTTCGGCCTGACTTGCAGCAAAGAAAGCAGCAGCATGCGCAGCTATTGCGCTACCTCAACAGCAGCCTGCCGCTGTTCGAGCAATTGCAGCAGGGCCGGCGCTGCCGACTGCTGTTTGCCGACGCCGAAGGCACCATACTGTTCAGCACCGGTGATCCCTATTTCGGCAGCAAGGCCCAGAAGATGGCGCTGGCCAACGGCGCCAGCTGGCACGAGCAGAGCATGGGCACCAATGCCATCGGCACCGCCCTCAGTGAACAAAAGGAAATCTGCATACTGGGGCAGCAACATTTTCTGGCCGCCAATCATGGCATCGGTTGCAGCGCCAGCCCGGTGCTGTCGCCCAGTGGCGAACTGCTGGGCGTCATCGACATCTCGAGCGAAATGGGCGAGCACAACCAGGACATGCTGCTCACCGCACGGCTGATGGCGCAGGCGGTAGAAAATGCATTGGTGATCAACCAGCAGGATACCCACTGGATCCTGAACCTGGCGCCCGACGCCGGCAGCCTGCAACAGCCCTGGTCCGGTATTATTGCCCTGCGTGAAGACGGCAAGCTGCTGGGTGCCAACCGCAGTGCACGCAACTGGCTGCAGGAGCTGGACATTCCCACCATGTTAAGCGAGCTGAAACAGGGCGAGCTGACGCCGCTGGGTCAGGGCATGGCCTTGCTCAGCCGCCAATCCCGAAGCTCGTCGGTCGCCTCCCCCAAGCCCGCCCCGCAGGCAAGGTCGCCTGTTCCCCATGAAGTGACCGCACTCAAGCTGATGGCCCGCCGGATACCGCTGCTGGTACAGGGAGAAACCGGTACCGGCAAGGATCATCTGGTGCGCCGCCTGCACCAGGCCAGCCAGCGGGCCGACGGCCCCCTGGTGGCGGTGAACTGCGGTGCCCTGCCCACCGATTTGCTGGAAGCCGAACTGTTCGGTTATGTCGGCGGTGCCTTTACCGGGGGCAGCAAACAGGGTCGGCCCGGTTATGTTCGTGCCGCCCATCAGGGCATTCTTTTTCTGGATGAAATTGGCGAGCTGCCGCTGGCGGCACAAACCCGTTTGCTGCGAGTATTGCAGGAAAAAACCGTGACACCGCTCGGTAGCCATGTGCCGGAGCCGGTGGATTTTCAGCTGATTGCCGCCAGCCACCGAAACCTGGCCACCATGGTCGAGCAAGGCGAGTTTCGCCAGGATCTGTACTTTCGTATCAAGGGATTCAAGCTGACCTTGCCGCCACTACGGGAATACAAGGATGAGGATTTCGACCGGTTAGTCAGGACCTTGCTGAGCGAACTACAGCAAGACGACCCTGTTTCGGGAGCAACGGTTGCGGGTGAAAAGGTGTTGGATGAGCCCGTTTTGGATGAGCAAGTGCTGGATGAAACGGCGCTGCAGACACTGAAGGCCTACAGCTGGCCGGGTAATATCCGCCAGCTGAAACAACTGCTGGAGGTGGCCCTGGTGCTGGCCGACGGCAACCGGATAGATCTGGAGCATCTGCCCGAGCTGCCGAGATGCGACGGCCCGGCCACCGGCAACACCAGGGATTTAAAATCCCTTGGTGATCAACTGATAGAGCGGACGCTAAAGGAGTGCAACGGCAACGTCAGCGCCGCCGCACGGCAGCTGAACCTGAGCCGAACCACCATTTATGCCCGGCTCAAGGCGCTCAAGAACTGCTAGCGCATCACCTCGTATTCCAGCTCGGATAACGCGCGGGTAACACTCAGGCTCGCCTGCTCCATGGCCTGCAAACATGCCAACCCGCGTTGCTGCTCGTCGGCGGCAAACGCCTGCAACGCGCGGGCTCCTTCGCTGTGCACCGCCTGGTGACAGGATTCAATTTTTTTGAACGCCGTAAAGTGGCTGTACGATTGGGCGCCCCGCCCCTGGTAATACCATTTGCCCAATCGACATTCGGTATGCGTACTGACCGTCTGTTCAAACTGTCCGGCTTCGATGCGCTGATAGATATCATTTTTCCATACCGCGTGATCCAGCTTGACCGCCTCCAGAAACGCCGCCGCGGCATTGCGTTTAATCACGCTCCGCATGCCCTCTGCATGACGCAGCACCTCGCGGGTCACCTCGTCTATTTGCTGGGCCGAGGCCGATATTTCATCGGTACTTTCCAGTGACTGCCCCACCACGCTGTTGATGGCCTTGCTCTGTTCGAGTACCTGCTGTACCAGGTTATTGATATGGCCACTGGCATCATGGGCCTTACCGGCCAGGTTGCGTACCTCGTCGGCAACCACCGCAAAGCCTCGTCCCTGCTCGCCCGCTCGTGCCGCCTCAATGGCCGCGTTAAGAGCCAACAAGTTGGTCTGCTCGGATATTTCCTGAATGACTGCCACAAAATTACTGATTTTAGCGGCGGTATCGGTCAATACCGCCGCACTGTCGGCACTGTGGCTGACTTCAGTACTAATCATGGCGGAACGCTGCTTGAGGACGTCGGTCGCCTTGTAGGTATGCTCGAAGACGCCTTCCATTTCGGTCAGCTTTTCCTGCTCTTCCAGCAAGGTCTCGGCGTTAGACACCATGCCCTCGCGAATAGCGCTCAGCATATCCGAACCTTGCAATACCACCTGCACCAGCTGTTGCGATAGCTGCCGGGCAGCCTTATGGGTATTGATTTCGACTTTCAGTGCGGTGATCTGGCTTTCTTTTGCCGAAAGCCGAGTCTCATAATCCGCCACTTTTATCGCCAGTTGCTGTTCCAGCTCCTGTACTCGCTTTTTTGCCTTGGTAGCAAACATAATCACCTTTCATCTCGTCAATATTTTTTGCTAAAGATATTCAGCAAAACATAGCCAGAACGAATCAATTAAAAAATATATTTATGGCCGCTTTGTGACTTTCGAGACATAAAGCAATGATTATCTGAATGTAACTGGCTAAAGCACGTTTAAATGTCGCCTTTGGGGTACTTGGCAAATTCACGGGAAATATCCGCATAGAGCTCCACCGCCCATCGAGGCAGATTGGATGCAAAGCCATCCAGTGGCTGGCTGCGCGGATCATGCGGGGCTATCACCACCGAGGCCTGCTCGGTACCCACGGTATTCACCAACACAAAGAGTTCTTCTACTGCGATGTCACCTACGGCCAGACAGCCGGTCGACTGCGCCTTGCCGTGAATGTAGATGTCCCCCCCCGGATTGGTACGGCCTTCTTTGGCGGCGCGCATCAGATCATAGGAATTGGGGTAATCCAGCCGCATCGACAGGTGAAACCGGCTGTTGGGGTTAAGGTGGGTAATACGATAAATACCTTCGGGCACCTGCTTGTCCCCTTCCCGCAGCTTGGGGCCCGGCCCTCCGCTGGCCTTGCTGATGGGATAACGGCGAATAAAGGTAAAATCACCCTCGTTACGCGCCCACAGCTCCAGCGCCTTTTCTTCCTTGGTGGCCAGTAACACGATTTCTTTGGGCGGATAGCTCACCTCGGCACGCATGAAATAAGGTTTCATTCGTATCTCTGCCAGGTAACCATAGGAGGCGACGACATTCTCTATGGTGCCGTGATGATTATCGGCGACAACCGAGGCGGGATTGACTAAAGCACCCAAAATCAGGGCTGGCACAGTGAATCCTCGTAAAAGACGCATAAGTAATCATAAACCCGAACAAAAACCGATAACTCAATGATAGCCCGAGCCTGGGTCCGTTGTAATCTGTCGCATCAAAATAATATCGGCCTGATCTCGGCTCACACACCGGTGAATCTTGTATTAGGATAAAATAACACGCGATCAATTCGTGCTAAAAGCCATTGGAGTTTAGGATGAACCCATGCCTTATTGCCTTGCCCATTCTGTTACTGACCGGCTGTACGCCCCTGAAATCATTACCTTACTTCAATAGATCCGAGCCCATCTCGGCCCAAACACCCGGCGTGGCCATTACCCGCGACCAGTCACCCAGACTCGCGAGCCTGTCTTTTTTCTCCGACACCCGCTTTACCGCCAACCATGCCGAACCATGTGTTCGAGAGCTGATATCCGTACCGGAGCAGGAAGCCGGGATTGTGCAGTATTCAGGCAACGACGTGCTCACGACGGAAGGGTTGCTGGTAGTAGATAAAAGAGAACTGGGTCTGCTGCCAAGCCGCTATCGGATACGCTTTCAACTGGCGGCTCTGGGTCAGCTGAACGGCACCCGCTACGGTTTTAGCCGAATACGGGTGGCCAGAAAAGATGCGCTGGGTCTCGACAACCATGACTTTACAGCCATAGCGCCAACCGGGCAGACGACCCGGCAGGTATACCGGGAACTGCGGCGCTTGTATCAACAACTGGATGCCTGCATGGCGGGGTAGTTTTGTGCCGCAATGATGCGAACGCTTGAAGCTACCGTGATTTGATAAAGGTCGGCGTTCTGGCTTTCTTTGCACGCATCCAGCAGCCGCTCAATTTCTTCCTGGTACAGAAAGGCCAACTCCGAGTCGCTCACCTTGTAGGTGCGAATGCCGTCCAGCGGATTGGTCGCATCCCACTCCCCCAGCCGCTTCAACTCGTTGAACACCGCCCGCAGATAGGCATGTTCCCGGTTAACCGTGGTGGGCGTTACCGCTCGGGCGGTATCACTGCCAGCCAGCCGCCGCTCTCGGTAACTGGCAAAGTCTTTGGCGCTGAAGGCACTGGCCGGTGGATCGTTCAGCGCGTTAACCAGGTGATTGAGTTTAGACAAGCGACTGGCACCATCGGTCAGGCTTTGGCCATGTAGCCCATACCCGCGTTCAACCAAATCACTGAGCCGCCGTTCTTCTTTGGCTTGGGCTTCATTCAGCCACGGCTTGTCGTCGGCCAACAGGTGCCGTTCAAAGGCCATCGCCTCCCCTTTGGTGGTGAACAACCGACGCACCCGTCGACCATCCCGCCCTTCCGGGAACACCTGAGCCTACCACTTGCCTGAGGGTAGTTTTTTTTACTGCCATGCTATCTGTTGGTTATTGCAATTAACTGTGATTATATACAGTAAAAAGTAGCCAGGAAGGTTTAATCTCCACTGGAATACACAGACACTATCCCTTAAGTTGACTTCCTACTCGAGCTTTGTTCCATTTGTATCCCAGCAAAACGGGACTAATCAAAAAACAACAAAGGAAAAAGCATGGAAGAAAGTAACGCGGGCGGCGGTGCCATCGGGATCATCATCAGCCTTTTAATATTTTTTGCTCCAATGTTCTTTGCCTGGCTATCCAGACGAAAGCGTAAAAAGATGGAACAAAAGTTGGCCAGCATGACAACTGAGCTGAAAAACGCAGAGGACCGGGTGGCCGATATGACCACCAGATATAAGCCCATTATCGACATGGAGCTACACTCGCAGCGCCTGCTGGATGAAGCAGAAGAAAAGGCCCACGCCTTGGAGTCGGAAGCCGAGAAACTGATCGCCAAAGCTAATCGGATCATGGCAGAAGCCACCGCTGCCGCCTCACTGGACGCCGATGCTTTGCGCAACAAGGTACAAGCGGAAGTAGAGGCTATACGTACCAATGCCGAGCAGGAGGCCAATGTAGTGGCACACTTAAAGTGGCCACCTGTTCAGAGGTGATATCATCACCTCATCAGATATACAGGTGAC
>NZ_BAABDS010000047.1:0-33201 GCF_039539745.1 Oceanisphaera sediminis | reverse complement strand
GAAACACTACACCGCCATGCTCAGCCTCGTATCAACGGTGATATGGCTGGCATGATTGAGAACGCTCCCTAGAACCCCCAATCCCTAATCCCTAATTTCAATGCCCCAGAATCTGGCTTAAAAACAGCTTGGTGCGCTCCGACTCGGGGTGATGGAAGAAGGTTTCGGGATCGTTTTCTTCGATGATTTGTCCCTCGTCCATGAATATCACCCGGTCGGCCACGGTACGGGCGAAGCCCATCTCGTGGGTCACGCACATCATGGTCATGCCTTCTTCCGCCAGTTCGATCATCACATCCAGCACTTCCTTGATCATCTCCGGATCCAGCGCCGAGGTGGGCTCATCAAACAGCATGATTTCCGGGTTCATGCACAGGCTGCGCGCAATGGCCACCCGTTGCTGCTGGCCGCCGGACAGTTGCCCCGGATACTTTTTGGCCTGCTCCTGAATCTTGACCCGGGTCAGCAGTGCCATCGCCACTGCTTCGGCTTCTTTTTTCGGGGTCTTGCGCACCCACATTTGGGCCAGAGTACAGTTTTCCAGCACCGTCAGGTGGGGAAACAGGTTGAAGTGCTGAAACACCATGCCCACTTCCCGGCGGATGGTTTCGATATGCTTGACGTCGTTGGTCAGCGGCGTGTCCTTGACGATGATGTCTCCCTGTTGGTGCTCTTCCAGCCGATTGATGCAGCGGATCAGGGTCGACTTGCCCGAGCCCGAAGGGCCGCAAATGACAATACGCTCACCCTTGGCAACGGTCAGATCGATATCGCGCAGCACATGAAAGTCGCCGTACCATTTGTTGACGCCGCGCAGGGTGACCATGGCTTCCTTGTTTTGTGTTTCCATTCTTCCACTCCAATAACTAGCGTTTCTTGTGACCGGTGTGCAGCTTGCGTTCCAGGTGTTGGCTGTATTTGGACATGCCATAACAGAATACCCAGAACACCAGCGCCGCAAACACATAGCCTTCGGTGGCATAACCCAGCCAGTTAGGATCGGCCAGACCGGCCTGCACGATGGCCAGCAGGTCGAACAGACCGATGATCAGCACCAGACTGGTGTCCTTGAACAGGGCGATAAAGGTGTTGACGATACCCGGTATCATCATCTTGAGCGCCTGGGGCAGCACGATCAGCAGCATGGTCTTGCCGTAGTTCAGACCCAGTGCCGAGGCCGCTTCGCTCTGGCCCTTGGGAATGGCCTGCAGGCCACCGCGCACCACTTCCGCCATGTAGGCGGACTGAAAGAAGATGATGCCGATCATGGCCCGAATCAGCTTGTCCAGAGACAGCTCTTCGGGCACGAACAGCGGCAGCATCACCGACGACATGAACAGCACGGTAATCAGCGGTACCCCGCGCCAGAACTCGATAAACACCACCGACAGGCTGCGTACAATCGGCATCTGCGATCGTCGGCCCAGGGCCAGCAGGGTACCGATGGGCAGGGCGGCGATAATGCCGACGATGGCCAGGATCAGCGTCAGCGTGAGCCCGCCCCACTGATGGGTGGGCACCACTGTCAGCCCGAACCAGCCACCATAGAGCAGCAGGTAGGCGATAAAGGGAAACACCAGCACCATAAACGGCGCCAGCCACATCTTGGCGGGCATGCGGGGCAGGGTCAGCCACAACAGCTGCAGCACAAACAGCACAAAGGTCAGGTTGATACGCCAGATTTCATCCGAGGGATAAAACCCGTAGGTAAACTGCTGCAGCCGGTTGCTGATAAACACCCAGCAGGCGCCGCCACTGACACAGGCATCCCGACTGCCGCCAACCCAGTCTGCCCGAATAAAGGCCCAGTCGATAATGGGCACCAGCAGCAGATACAGCGCATAAAGCCCGGTCAGCGTGAACAAGCTGTTGATTGGGCCGGAAAACAGCCGGGTGCGCAGCCAGCCGATAAGCCCGGTACTGGCCAGGGGGGCTGCGCGTTGCGGCGTGAGGGTATCTTTGAACATATTATCTCTCCACCAGCGCCATGCGGCTGTTGAACCAGTTCATGAAGAAGGACACCGTCAGACTGATGGTCAGGTACACCAGCATGGTGATGGCGATCACCTCTATGGCCTGGCCGGTCTGGTTGAGGGTGGTGCCGGCGAACACCGAGACCAGATCCGGATAACCGATGGCGGTGGCCAGCGAGGAGTTCTTGGTCAGGTTGAGATACTGGCTGGTCAGCGGCGGAATAATCACCCGCATCGCCTGCGGAATAACCACCAGTCGCAGGGTCAGGCTGTCCTTGATGCCCAGGGCGTGGGCCGCTTCGGTCTGGCCGTGAGACACCGCCTGAATGCCCGAGCGAACAATTTCGGCGATAAAGGCGGCGGTATAAATGGTCAACGACAGCCACAGTGCCAGAAATTCGGGAATGATGGCCATGCCGCCACGGAAGTTGAAGCCGCGCAGTTCCGGATAGCCCCAGTCCAGCGGAGCCCCGAGTAGCACGAAGGTCAGCAGGGGCAGGCCGATAATCAGCCCCAATGAGATCCAGCCGGCGGGAAAGCGAAGACCGGTGGCTTCCTGACGGCGACGATTGAAACGAACCAGCCAGACGGTGACCGCCATGGCCAGCAGCAGCGCCACCCAGATCCAGTGAAAGCCGGCATTGGGCAGCGGCTCGGGCAGATAGAGACCGCGCACGTTGAGAAAGATGCTGTCATTGATATTCAGGCTGTCGCGCGGGCTGGGCAGGGTGCGCAGCACGGCGAAATACCAGAAAAACATCTGCAGCAGCAGGGGAATATTGCGAAACAGCTCGACATAGGCAGAAGCCAGTCGGGAGATCAGCCAGTTGGGCGACAACCGGGCCACACCGATGATAAAGCCGAGTATGGTGGCGCCGATGATGCCGAGAAAAGACACCAGCAAGGTGTTGAGCAGACCCACCACGAAGGTGCGGCCGTAGGTATCGACTTCACTGTAGGGGATAAGCGACTGGGCGATGGCAAAACCGGCCGGATCATCGAGAAAGCCGAAGCCGGTGGTAATGCCGCGAGTGCTCAGGTTGGACAGGGTATTGTTGACAATAAACCAGATGAAACCGGCCACAATGGCGAGCAATATCACCTGAAACAGCAGGGCGCGTTTGGCCGGATCCCGCCAGAATTTAACATCATGATTCGCCGATGAGGACATAAGCCCAATCCTCGAAGTGGTGAGCAAGGTGGGCGACGCCTCGGCGCAGCCCCATTTTCTAACAAGGTACTCAGGGTGCCTGATAAAAAAACATCGCCGGCAAGGTGTGCCTGCCGGCGATGAAGCCTGGTTAGCGGATCGGCGGTGCGTATTGCAGGCCGCCTTCGGTCCATAGTGCGTTCAGGCCGCGCTCGATTTTCAGCGGAGAGTCCTGGCCGACGTTGGTTTCGAACACCTCACCATAGTTGCCGACCTGCTTGATGATGCGATACGCCCAGTCTTTCGGCAGCCCCATGCCCTTGCCGAAGTCGCTGTCTTCCCCCAGCAGACGACGCACATCCTGGTTGTTACCGCCTTTCATGCTGTCCACGTTGGCCTTGGTGATACCCAGCTCTTCGGCGTTGACCATGGCAAAATGGGTCCACTTGACCACGTTGAACCATTGATCGTCGCCCTGGCGTACCGAGGGCCCCAGTGGCTCCTTGGAAATCACTTCCGGCAGCGCCACCGCCTCGTCCGGCTTGGACAACTTGGTGCGCAGGGCATAAAGCTGGGACAAATCCGAGGTCAGCACATCACAACGGCCGGCTTCCAGCCCCTGTACCGTCTGATCCGAGGTATCGAACACCACGGCGGTATAGCTGATATCGTGCTTGCGGAAGTAATCGGCCACGTTCAGCTCGGTGGTCGTACCCGACTGGATACAGATGGCGGCGCCATCCAGTTCCCTGGCGCTGGTGACCCCCAGGCCCTTGTTGATCAGAAAGCCCTGGCCGTCGTAATAGTTGACCCCGGTGAAGTTGACGCCCAGTTCGGTATCCCGGCTCGAGGTCCAGGTGGTATTGCGGGACAGTACGTCGATTTCGCCCGACTGCAGGGCCGTCAGACGTTCCTTGGCGTTGAGCGGAATAAACTGCACCTTGCCGGCATCGTTGAAAATGGCGGCGGCCATGCCCCGACACAAATCCACATCCAGACCCTTCCATACCCCCTTGTCATCCGGGATAGAAAAACCGGCCAGACCGCTGTTGACCCCGCATTTGAGCATCCCCCGTTCCTTGACGGAATCCAGGGTGGCCGCCTGGGCCTGAGACAGTCCTGCGGTCAGGGTCGCCGCCACCAGAAAAGCCGTTCTTCCTTTGCCTGTCATATGTCACTTCCTCTTGTGTCTTTTCGAGTTGATAGCTTTGATTACCAAAAGGCATAAAAACGCATGCTCCCTTAGAGTATTAGCACAAAGAAAAAAATGTTTTGTTAATGAGCAGTAAAAGTTTCTGAAATGTGTGGAGGGTACGACGAGGTAAGCAAAAAACGGCTGTTTTTGTATAAAAAACAACCGCTTGATTTATTGTGCCAGCGCGAGGGAATCACGGAATGGCAGTGATGTCAGCCTGGTGCGCGTCGTGTACTCAGCAGGCAGTGGCTGTGAGGATGCTGCTTGGCCTGATGCTTGGCATCGCTGGCCAGTGCCGCCACGTCGTGATGGGAATGGCAGTATTGAGCATCCGGCGCCACCACCCCGATGGCCAGCCCCAGCAGGGGATAAAATTGCGGTTCACCATTACGGGCGGTGGCGAATATGCCCTGGCGGAGCTTGTCTTCGGCCCGGTAGAACCTCGGTATCTCTCGATCGAAGCGTTGCAGTACTTGTTCGCACAAGGCTTGCCAGTCGCAGCGCTGATCGAACACCGCCACGAAGTCATCGCCTCCTACATGACCAAGAAACTGGCCGGCACCGACGACGATTTCCTGAAACAGCCGGGCAACCCACCGTATGACCCGGTCGCCCTCGGCATAGCCGTAGACATCGTTGTAGGGCTTGAAATGATTGAGATCGAAATAGGCCACATGAAAGTCACGCTGTTGCTGCAGGGCGTGGTCAATTTCCCGGTAAATGGGCACATTGCCCGGCAACAGCGTCAGCGGGTTGGCATAGCTGGCATGCAGCAGGCGCTGCTCGGTGATGTTGCGTAGCAGATCGCGTACCGAGGCCAGGCCGTAGTACTGGCCATGACGAGTCACAATAAAATGTGGCAGCGCCGACATGTCATCATCGTCGGTAATCAGGCCGCTGACGGTTTCCAGCGAGGTTTGCCAGTCCACCATGACCGGATTGTCCATGGCATGACGAGCACTTTTATTGGCATAGAGTGCCCGACCGTAGGAGCCGGAAAACAGCTCCATGATTTTTTCCCGGCGCAGCATGCCCACCGGCATGCCGTGCTCCAGTACCGGCAGCGATTGCAGCCGGCTGTTGGCGAGCAGTATCTCGAAGACCCGCTGAATGGTGACGTCGATATGCACGCTGCACCCGGGACGGGCCAGCATGGCCACGGTTTCCTTGTGGCGGCTGAGGGGGCCGGGGGGAACGTCGGTATTCGGTGAGCGTGGCAGACACTGGGGAGCGGCACTGGGCCGCCCCAGATAATAGCCCTGACATTGATACAGTCCCATGCGCTGCAGCTGCTGCAGCTCTTCCCGGGTTTCGATACCCTCGGCAATAATGCTCGACTGCATGCCGCGCGCCAGGGTGGTGATGCTCTGCACGAACTCGCGCTTGATCGGATCCTGATCGATATCCTGAATGAAGTAGCGGTCTATCTTCACATAGTCGGGTTGGACTTCGGACCAGAGCTTGAGTCCGGAATAGCCGGCCCCGAGATCGTCGATGGCGATGCGAAAGCCGAATTCCCGATAGCGCTCGACGGCCACCTTGAGGCCATCCGGATCCTGAATGGGATACTGCTCGGACAACTCGATCACGATGCGACTGGCCGGAATGCCCAGCTCTTGTGCCATCTGCCCGGTCCAGCCCCGCGGGTGCTGCTTGTCGAGCAGCACATTAGGGTTGACGTTGATAAACAGCAGGCCTTCCAGCTGCAACCGGCAATAGGCCAGCATGGCGGCTTCCCGGCAGGCCAGATCCAGTTCGGACAGCATATCAGTGACCCGGGCCTCCTCAAACAGGGCGCCGGGATATTCAAGCCTGTGCCCTGCCGGGCCACGGATCAGGGCTTCATGACCCAATATCCGGCCTTGTCGCGTATCGACAATAGGCTGGAATACCGCATGCAGTCGCCGCTGAACTATCAGGGAGGCGAGGGAGTCGTTCACACAGGTCATCACCGTCATCGGGGCACCATTGGCTTTAATCATGGGCGGCAGTGTATGACGACTATATGAAACTGATATGACAGGGGAGTCATTGGTACCCGATCATGACAAATGCCAGTTGAGCCTCTCCCAACCCCGTTCGGCGGCAAGGCGAAGCAGGCGTTCGCTGCCGTTGACTACGGCGGCTCTGTGCACGAATTCCAGCAACGGCAGGTCGTTCAGCGAGTCGCTGTAGCCATACGTCATGTTCGGCGTTTGAGGTTGCATGGCCAGCCAGGCTTGCAACCGGGTCAGCTTGCCCTGTTGATAGCTGTACACACCGTGCGTACGGCCGTTGTAGACGCCGTCGTGACATTCGAGCTGAATACCGATGGCATGATCCACCCCGAGTCGCTGGGCGATGGGTTTGACCAGATGCTCGCCGGTGGCCGAGATAATCAGCTGTTGGTGGCCCTGCGCCGTGTGCCAGGCCAGCCGCTCCAGCGCGGCGGGGTAGACCAGCGGCAGTATGTCCTGCTCGACAAATTCGTCGATCAGTGGTGCCAGATCCAGCTGTTGCCAGTTTTTAATGGGGGCCAGGGTCAGCGCCATGTAGGCATCCATGTCCATTCGGCCCCGGTAGTAATCACTCATCAAGGCGTGTTCCCGCTCCAGAATATCGGTGGGGGCCAGCTGGCGGCGTACCAGAAAGGCCAGCCACAGGCTGGCGGAATCGCCGGCAATCAGGGTTTCATCCAAATCAAAAATGGCCAGTTCCATCAGGCAACTTCCTTCAGTTCGTTACTGTTGAATATCAGCTCCAGTGGACTGCCGGTCGGCAGCAGGGCGTCGGCGCCCCGGTTCAGTCTGTCTACCGTCAGCAGGCAGCCGGCGGCCTGGATGCGATAGCGGATCACATTGCCCAGCAGTTGGTGGCTGGTGACCGAGGCGGTGATCGGCGCCGTCATGGCCGGGCCGTAGTCGCGGCCGGGTTCACGAATATAAATGGACTCGGGGCGAACCGCCAGCCGGCCGCGAATGTCTAGCCCAAGCAACTGTCGTGCCTGCTCGGGAGTAAGCAGATTGTAGTTGCCCATGAAACCGGCCACAAAGTCGTTGGCGGGGCGGGTATACACCGCCTCGGCGGTGTCGGCCTGCACAATTTGCCCCTTGTTCATCACGAACACCCGATCCGACAGGGTCAGCGCCTCTTCCTGATCATGAGTCACGAACACGGTGGTCAGCTTCAACTGCTGCTGAATGGCGCGAATCTGCTCGCGCAGATGTTTGCGAATCGGCGCATCCAACGCCGACAGCGGCTCGTCCAGCAGCAGGATGCGCGGCCGCACCACCAGCGCCCGAGCCAGGGCCACGCGCTGGCGCTGACCGCCGGACAGGCTGGCGGGGTAATAGCCTTCGCGACCTTCCAGCCCCACCAGCGCTATCGCTTCGGCCACCCGGCGCTTGATGTCCTTGGCATTGAGGCGTTGCATCTTGAGGCCGAAGGCGATGTTGCCGGCCACCGTCAGGTTGGGAAACAGCGCGTAGCTCTGAAACACCATGCCGATGCCCCGCTGCTGTGGCTTGAGCCAGGTAATGTCTTCACCCGACACCCGGATCTGTCCCCGATCCGGGGTGATCAATCCTGCCAGGCTGCGCAACAGGGTGGACTTGCCACAACCCGAGGGGCCGAGCAGGGTAATGAATTCGCCCTGGCGGATATCGAAACTGATGTTGTTGAACACCGGGGTCTGGTTGAAGGACTTGGTCAGATTGGCGACTTCCAGATAATGCATCAGGCGCTCCGTTTTTGCAGGTGCAGGGCGAACCAGGTCGCCAGGCCGATAAAGAGGAAATAAGACATCACCATGGCGCTGGTAAAGTGGCCACTGTTGGTGCGTTGACTGTACAGGTAGACCTGCAGGGTTTCGAAGCGGGTGCCCACCAGCATGTTGGCGAACACGAACTCTCCGAACAAAAAAGAGAAAGATAGAAACAGCGCGGCCAGCAGGCCGTTTCTGATATTGGGTAACACCAGCTGCAAAAAGGCACGGGTGGTGCCGGCGCCCAGCAGATGAGCGGCGTCCATCAAATCCGGCAGCTTGATGGCCTCCAGGTTATTGGCCAGCGCCCGGTACATGAAGGGCAGACTGATGGTGAAATAGCAGAAGATCAGGATCCAGGGGCCACCGATCAGGGGCAGGGGACCGCCGGCATAAAGCTGCAGCAACCCGACCGACGACACCACCGGCGGCACCGCGAACGGCAGCAGTATCACCATATTCATCACGCCTTTCAGCCGGGGAAAATAGTAGAACACCACGAACAGAGTCGGCAGTATCAACAGCAGGCTGAACAGCAGCGCGGCCAGGCACACCAGCAAGGATCGACCGAAGGCCGCCAGAAAGCGGCTGTCCGACCAGAGGCTCAGGTACCAGTCCAGGGTAAAACCGCTGGGCAGAATATGGGCACCCCACTGGGCAGACAGCGAATAAATCAGGGTGATGACGATGGGCGTGGCCAGCAGCAGCACCAGCCCGGCCACGGTCAGGCGGGCCGGCAGCGGGGCTCTGGACGAGTTATTCATAACGACTCCGGCTGATAATCCATTGATTGACGGCGGTGACCAGCACCAGCAACACCATCAGCAGCAACGACAGGGCGGCGGCCAGCTGGGGCTCGAGGAAGATGTCTCCGGCGACCAGGGCCGAGATCTGAATGGTGACCAGATTGTAGTTGCTGGTCATCAGCGCAAAAGTACTGGCATAGGCCCCGAGGGCATTGGCCAGCAGTATGATAAAGGTGCCGAGCAGCGCCGGGGTCAGCACCGGCAGTACCACCCGCAGCCAATATTGCCAGGGGCGGGCGCCGAGCAGGGCGGCGGCCTCGCGCCAGTCTTTCTGAATGCCGTCGAAGGCCGGGTACAGCAGCAGTATCGCCAGCGGAATCTGGAAATAGGTATACAGAATAATGAGCCCGCTGCGGGAGTAGAGGTTGAAGCCGTCGATCAAACCGGCATCACGCAGCAGCAAGGTCACGGCGCCGTTCATGCCGAGCAGCACGATAAAGGCAAAGGCCAGCGGTACCCCGGAAAAGTTGCTGGCCATGGTGGTAAAGGCCACCACCGCATCCTGCACCTTGCCCGGTACCTGACGCAGCGCCGCGGTGCCGACCAAGGCGATCAGCAATCCCAGCAGGCTGGACCAGACGGCCAAATCGATGCTGTTACCGAAAGACTGACGATAGAAGGGTGAGTCGATGATTTCCTGAAAGTTGGCCAGACTCCAGTTGCCGCCGGCCTGAAAGCTGTTGATCAGCACCCAGAGCATCGGTGCCAGCTGAAACAGGCCGAACACCCCCACAAAGGGCAATAGCCACAACAGCGGCAGACCGCGCCGCCAGGCGGCGGGTTTGGTTGACGTAGACGAAACATCATCACCATATCTGCTTGTCTGCCGAGAGAAGCCAGACACCAGCTCGGTGTCTGGTTGGGTATTGGCTGTCAGCTGTTTATTCATTTCAGTAACTCTTTGCACATCGATTTGTCGTGTTCTGCCCCCAGCAGGCTGGCGATGGTGCCGCACAAGTCCAGCTGACGGGGGCGCGCCTGGGCGTCATGGCTGAAGGCGTGGCCTGCCACAAACAGCGGTATGTTGCGCTCTTCCGGCAGAATACCGCTGTGGCTGTGGTCCCGGTTCATGCCGTGATCACTGGTGATCAGCACCTGATAGCCTTCATCCAGCCAACGTGGCAGGTACTCGGCCAGCAGCAGATCGAAGCGGCGGGCGCTGTTGCGGTACTGGCGCGAGTCCAGACCGAACTTGTGGCCGGCATCGTCGGTGTTCATCGGGTGGATCAGCAAAAAATCCGGATCGAAGCGGGTGCGGAGAATTTCTGCATCCTGCAGCAGGTGGCAGTCCGGATAATGGTCCCGGGAATAAAACAGGCCGTACTGGATGGGCAGATCCGCGTCCTGGGTGAAGCGATCCCGCACCGGATCGTAAGGGGCCCGGTTATACAGTTCGCTGACCCAGTGATAGGCAGCGGCGGCCGTGGTCAGCCCCGCCCGGCGCGCCAGAGAGAAAATACTCTGCTGGCTGCTGAGGCGAACCATGTCGTTGTTCAGTATGCCGCTGTCCACCGGTCGGGTTCCGGTAAGAATGCATTCATAAAGGGGGCGGGACACCGCCGGCAGTTCGCATTGCATCTGGTAGCCGGTCATACGACCGGCTTCGTTCAGACCCTGAAGGTAGCCCAGGCAATCCCGGGCGACCTCGTAGGCCAGGCCGTCGATAACGACGAGTATGACCTTGTTCATGCTTACCTCTGCTGGTGGATCAGAACGGCGGACTGCCACTGGCGGGACAGGGTACGGGTGCTCTTTTCCCAGGCATCCTGATCGGCAATGGGCCGCGCTGCGGCATACATGTCGTTGGGCAGCAGCTTTTCCTGCACATCGGCGGGCAGGGTCACGGTGCTGCGAATGGGGCGGGCATAACCGCGGGCCAGGTTGATTTGCCCCGCATCGCTCAGTATGTATTCCCGAGCCAGCTTGGCGGCGTTGGGGTGTTTGGCATACTTGTTGATGATGGTGGCGTAGCCGGAAATCAGCGAACCGTCACTGGGGATCACCACGGTGAAGCGGTCGCGGTCGATCTGATCCCGGTAGCTAAGGGCATTGAAGTCCCACAGTATCGCCATTTCCACTTCCCCTTTTTCCAGGTTGGCGATATTGGGGTCTACCGGTGACAGGCGGCCCTGTTTGGCCAGCTCGGCAAACAGCGACAAGGCCGGCTTGATATTGGACTCGTCTCCGCCCTGTGCAAAGGCGGCGGCCAGCACGGCACTGTTGGCCTGGGCGGCAACACCCACGTCACCGACGGTGACCTGGTAGTCACCATCCAGCAGGTCCTGCCAGGAGGAGGGGGCTTTTGTGACCAGCTCGTTGTTGACGATAAAGGCGATGGTGCCGGTGTAGCCCAGCATCCAGTGGCCGTCTTCGTCCTTGGCCCAGTCGGGAATCTCATCCCAGGTGGTGGGTTTGTAGGCTTGAGTAACGCCCTGGCGCACGGCGATGGGGCCGAAGGCGGCACCCACATCACCGATATCGGCGGTGGCATTGTCTTTTTCGGCGGCGAACTTGGCGATTTCCTGGGCCGAGCTCATGTCGGTATCCTGATGCTGAATGCCGTAGTGTTCACCCAGATCCCGCCAGGTGTCTTTCCAGTTGGCCCAGCTATCGGGCATGCCGACGCTGTATACACTGCCTTCGGCGCGGGCCTTGGTTTCCAGCTCGTTGAGTTCGGTGGCCAGTACCGGGGTGGTACTCAGGGCCAGGGCAAGCAGACTTGAGGTTTTCAGTATGGTCTTCATCGGTTCCAATCCTCTGGACTAGGTCAGGTTCGAAGCCGATGTTAGAGCCGGTTTGTGACAGTGTTACGACACTTTTATGGCGGAAAAATGAGTTTTTGCCGTATCTTCGTCCAGCAATCAGATCATTTTGCTGTCATAAATCGATGTGACACTGGTATGAATATTATCTGGACTATACCAAGAGCATGAACGAACAAAGAACCTCTCAGGGCGCCGCCATTATCGGGGCGTTACGGCAACAACTAACCAGTCAGGCGCTGACCGCCGGCAACAAGCTACCGGCCGAGCGGGAACTGGCTGATTTGTTTGATACCACCCGCATCACGGTGAAAGAGGCACTGCATCATCTGGAGGCAGAAGGGCTGATTTATCGGGAAGAGCGACGTGGCTGGTTTGTGTCCCGCCCGCGGCTGGTTTACAACCCGGTCAGCCGCTCTCATTTTCATGCGCTGGTGGCGGCGCAACAGCGGGTGGCGGCCACTCGTGTGCTGAGTTGCGAATCGGTGCTGGCCCCGGCCGAGCTGGTATCCGACATGGTGCTGGCGCCGCTTAGCCGGCTGACGCGCATCTGTCGGCTACGCAGTATCGACCGGCGGCCGGTGCTCTATACCGAGCACTATCTCATTCCCGAGTATTTTCCCGCTATCGGCGAGCAGGATCTGAGCCAGTCGCTGACCCGGCTGTATGAGCATCAGTATGGCCTGCGCTACGGTCGCTCCCGGTTTGATATCTGCCCGACTGCCGTGCGCGGCGAGGCAGCCCGGGCACTGAGTCTGGCCGAAGGCAGCCCGGTGCTGGCGGTAACCCGCATCAACTACGACCAACAGGGTCGAATCATCGACTGCGATCGCGAAATCTGGCGTCACGACGCGGTGCGCATTCGCATCGACAGCCAGGAGCCGGCCTTTTCCGGCTGATCACGCCGAGGGGGAATGGCTCAGTGTGGCGTGTCGATCAGCAAGGTTGTCAGCGGCAGTCGGCTGCGAAACAGGTTGGTGGCGTGCCCTTCACGAGTGAAGTAGATGGCATCGTCGTGACCGAGGGCAATGCCTTCAAACTGACCGCTGCGGCTCAGGATAAAACGGCGGCCACCGGCTTCATCGACACGGCCGTCCCGCACCGGATACAGCCACAGCCAGGCGCGGCGGTTGAACCAGTTACGGCTGTAGCCGACCAGCAGCAAGGTTTGAGTGTCTGCATCATAATCGGCGCCGGTGACCAGCATGTCGGTGTTCAGCTGCTGTTGCTCCACCAGCGAGGTGTTCCCGGCAGTGGGCAGCACCTTGTAAATGGCCGTGTGCTGATCCAGCCAGCGTTTGGTCAGCAGCCACAGCTCACCCTCCACCCAGGTCAGCGCCTCGGCGTCGAAGTTGTGCTGGTGGCGGGGCGGTTGAAACTCGTGCTGCTCGGCATAGCGGATTTCGAGCGGCGTTTGCGGGATCAAATGCCTGCCGTTGGCGACGAGCGGCAGTATGCGCAGATCCCGGCGTCGGCCGCGGTTGTTGCCGATATCCGCCAGATACAGGGTGCTCTCGTGCACGGCAATGTCTTCCCAGTCATGATTGTCAAAGGCCACGGCGTGCCGGGCGGTGAGGTTGCCGGCATCGTTCAGTACAAACAGCTCTGGGTCGTTGCCGCTGTCGTTATGGCTGACAAAGCCTTGTTGCCAGCGGGCCAGCCCCGAGGTTTCCGTCAGGCTGGACGGGAAGTCGGCCACCGGCACCAGTTCGAGCTGCGGCCCCTGGGCGGCCACACAACCGGCCAGTAACAGCACGAACAGAGCAGGAAAAACAGGGCGCATCACACTTATCCGGATGGAAGTAGAACAGCCGTTATAACGACACTGGCGTCGGATGCAAGTGAAAATTCGGCAGTCATGTCGTTCGTCAACGTCACCCTGGATAGTTGCTGTAATGTGAAACTTGTAATGATCACTGTTAATGAGGTTATGAGCAGTTAAGCATGCTGTATATAGTCAAATTAACCGACGAACTTTCTTATTTTATTTTGATAATCAGCTCAAAATTTCACCTTTAAACTGTTAAGCTGCCCGCAAAATTGACCATACAGTTAAATAAAGGGGAGAATCAGAGTGACCAAGGGTGTTGCGCTGTCGGTATTTTCGTCGGTGTTGTTTGCGCTGTTGTATTACTACGCCAGCCTGATGACGCCGTTGAGCGGCGAAATCGTGTTCGGTTGGCGCATGCTGCTGACCATGCCCTGTGTCGGTCTGTTTCTGCTTTACAGTGGTGATTGGCGGCTGGTGATCTCGCTGTTTTCCCAGCTTAAAAGCCGCCCGTTATTATGGATAGGCTTGCCCTTGTCTTCCGCCCTGGTGGGGGTGCAGCTGTGGATTTTCATGTGGGCGCCCATCAACGGGCGAGGGCTGCCGGTGTCGCTCGGCTACTTCATGATGCCACTGGTGCTGGTGCTCATCGGCCGTTTTGTCTATCAGGAGCGCCCGACCCGGTTGCAGTGGCTGGCGGTGGCCTGTGCCGCCGTGGGCGTGAGCAACGAGCTGTGGCAGGCCGGCGGTATTTCCTGGGAAACCCTGGTGGTGGCCATCGGTTATCCGCTGTATTTCGTCTGGCGCCGCTGGCTGGGTACCGACAACCTGGGCGGTCTCTGGTGTGACATGTTGTTGATGATTCCCGTCGCCGCCTGGTTTGTATTGTCGATTGATGCACCTTTGGCCGCCTTTGGCGAGCGACCGCTGCTGTATCTGCTGGTACTGGGGCTGGGCATGATCAGCGCGCTGGCACTGGTGTGTTACATTCTGGCCAGCCGTCGTCTGCCGTTCAGCCTGTTTGGCCTGCTCGGTTATGTGGAGCCAATTTTGCTGGTGGTGGTGTCGCTGGTGCTGGGCGAGAGTATCTCGGACGCCGAGTGGCCGACCTATATCGCCATCTGGATAGCGGTGGGCTTGCTGGTGCTGGAAGGGGTGCGCAAGCTGCTGGCGTTTCGGCGTTACCCGTTCGATTAACCGTCAGGCCCACATCACGCAGATGGCGGCGATGACGATAAGAGCCAGCCCCAGGTGATCGTGACGGGCCAGCTTGTCTCTGAAGTACCAGGCGGAAATCAGCAGGGTAAACAGCACCTCGATTTGGCCCAGAGTCTTGACCAGGGCCACGCTTTCCAGGCTCATGGCGCTGAACCAGCCGATGGATCCCAGGCAACTGGTGAGGCTGACCAGAGCGGTCAGGCCGGGTCGGCGAGCCAGCCCGACCAGGCTGGCGGGATCGCGAAGCCCCAGCCAGCCCACCAGTAGCAGGGTTTGCAGGCCGATCACCAGTAGTAATACCCAGGCGGCCGAGAAGGGAAAGGGCAATTCAAGCAGCAGGCTGGCTTCCCGCACCCACAGTGAGGTCAGCGCAAAGGCCAGGCCACTGCCGATACCCAGTAACAAGGTCATCGGCGATACCGCCCCGGCGGCTCTGTGCAGGCCGCTCAGCAACCACACCGCCATGCCACCCAGCAGCACGCCCAGCCAGCCGAGCAGGGTGAGGGAAGTGCCGAAAAAGAACACCCCCAGCACCGCCGCCAATATGGCCTCGCTCTTGGCCAGTCCCACGCCCACCGCATAGTTGCGCAACTGAAACAGCCGCACCATCAGGGCGGTGGCCAGTATCTGGCTGAGCGCCGCCCCCACTATGTAACCGGCAAAGGGCACGGAAAAGTCGGGCAGGGGTTGCTGGGGTTGCCAGCGATACAGCAGCCACAGATAAGTGGCGGCAATGGGGCCGGCCAGAATAAAGCGCGCCAGGGTTACGCTGGTGGCGCCAAGGCTCTGGCTGAGCTGTTTTTGAAAGGCGTTGCGCCAGGCCTGCATCAGGGCGGCGAACAGGGTAAAGGGGATCCAGAGCATCGAGTTACCGTGAGGCGTGAGGGGGGGGGAAGCGTGAGGTGTAACTGAACTGACCGTGAAGGGTAGGGCGTTAGGAGTCACACCCACATCTTCAGGTGCGGTGTTTTCTCCCCTCACTCCTCACCCCTCACTTCTTACTATGCTTTATTCTTTTGCTGCTGCTCCAGCTTGCGCGCCAGTTTTTCGGCCCGGCGTTGCTCGGCATTGGCCACCGCATCGCTGCCGATGTGGGCCTGGCCCCGGGCTCTGGCCAGTTGCAGCTGATGCTCGCGCTCGGCGTAGCGGCGCTTTTGTTCCGGCGTCTGCTGATCATGACAATGAGCGCAGCTCACACCATGCCGGTAGTGCGGGCTTTGCAGATCGTCCGGCGACAGCGGTGCCCGACAGGCGGAGCACAGTTGGTACTGGCCCGGTTGCAGCTGGTGATCTACCGTGACCCGGTTGTCGAACACGAAGCACTCTCCCTGCCACATGGACTCCTGCTCCGGCACTTCTTCCAGGTATTTCAGAATGCCGCCATGCAGGTGATACACCTCGTCGAAGCCCTGCTCCTTGAGATAGGCGGTGCTTTTTTCACAGCGAATACCGCCGGTGCAGAACATGGCCACTTTTTTATGCTTGTTGGCATCCAGATTGTTTTTGACGTATTCGGGAAACTCGCGAAAGCTCTCGGTATTGGGATTGAGTGCACCCTTGAAGGTACCGATATCCACTTCGTAGTCGTTGCGGGTATCCACCAGCACCACGTCCGGATCCGAGATCAGCGCGTTCCAGTCTTTGGGGGCTACATAGGTGCCGACCACCCGCTTGGGATCGATGCCTTCCACGCCCAGGGTCACGATTTCCTTTTTCAGCTTTACCTTGGTGCGGTAGAAGGGCTGCTCTTCGCTGAGCGACTCCTTGTAATCGATACCGTTGAAACGGGCATCGGCATCAAACCAGGCCTTGAGCCGGTCGATGGCGACGCGCGAGCCGGCCACGGTGCCGTTGATGCCCTCGGCCGCCAGCAGCAGGGTGCCACGGATCTGCTCGGACTCCAGCATGCTCTGCAGCGGCTCGCGCAGCGCTTCATGCTGGTCCAGGGTAACGAATTTATAGAGGGCACAAACAACAAACTGAGACATGGTTTCCTCCAGCGCCGGCCGTGCGCTGTATCAAGCAAAGATTCGTGGCCACACTCGCAAAGCATGACCTGACAGGGCGCGCATAATAGCAAATTTTTGTGCAGGGCTACACCAGTGGGTGATGGAGCTGGCGGATTTACCGTAGCAAAGAGGCAACAGGGCTGCCTCCCTCGACACGCCATGAATCCATCCCTGGGGGCTCGGAAATGCCGTCCTTGGCATTTCACGGTCGATGGAAGCAATCCCTGTAGCCTCTTTTTAACGCCGGAGTTTTCTGCAGGCAGCGCCAACAGGCGACTCTGCAGCATCAAGGAGGATAAAGGAGTCTGCTCCTCCGACCATCACATGACAGGGATGTCATGTGCTGAGCGTCACATGGATGTGCCTGAAGCGAGTCGGCGGAGCGGGCCCTTTGTCCGAGTTTTGGGGCTGTCAGATTTTGTTATCAAACAAAAACGGCGCCCGAAGGCGCCGTTTTATATCAGTAAGGGTGAAGTTAACCGGCGGCGGGTATTGCGCTGTCTGCTTCTTCATCCCGGTTGAAGATGGCTTCGTCGGTCTGGCCCAGCAGCTTGCTGCTGATGGTGCCGGCGGTCATGGCACCGTTGACGTTGAGCGCGGTGCGCGCCATGTCGATCAGCGGCTCGATGGAGATAAGCAGGGCGGCCAGGGCCACCGGCATGCCCATGATCGGCAGTACGATCAACGCCGCGAAGGTAGCGCCGCCACCCACACCGGCCACGCCGAAAGAGGCGAGGGTGATGACCCCGACCAGGGTCGCCAGCCACAGCGGGTCCAGTACATCGATGCCCATGGTGGGGGCTATCATCACCGCCAGCATGGCCGGGTAGATACCGGCACAACCGTTCTGGCCTATGGTGGCACCGAAAGAAGCGGAGAAGTTGGCGATGCTTTCCGGCACGCCCAGCTTGCGGGTCTGGGCCTGCACGTTCAGCGGTATGGTGGCGGCACTGGAGCGGCTGGTAAAGGCGAAGGCCAGCACCGGCCAGACCTTGGTGAAGAAGCGTTTGGCGTTGACGCCGACCAAGGTCAGCAGCAGGCCGTGCACTGCAAACATGATGGCGATGGCCACATAAGAGGCCAGCAGGAAACCGCCCAGACTGATCACGTCCTGCAGGTTGGAGCCGGCGATCACCTTGGTCATCAATGCCATTACGCCGTAGGGTGTCAGCTTCATGACCAGGCGAACCAGACGCATCACCAGTGCCTGCAGCGCTTCGATGCCACCAATGACCCGGCGGCCCAGTTCGGGCTCGTCTTTCAGCAGCGACAGGGTGGCGAGACCCAGGAAGACGGCGAAAATCACCACACCGATGATGGCGGTGGGGCTGGCGCCGGTCATGTCGGCGAAGGGATTGCGTGGAATAAAGGACACCAGCAATTGCGGCATCGACAGGTTGGCCACGCTGGCTACCTGGGCCTGCAGCTGTTCGGCGCGGGCCAGCTCGCGGGCACCCTGCACCAGATCGGCGGCATTGAGACCGAAGCTGTGGGTGACAAAGACCCCGACCAGCGCCGAGATGGCGGTGGTAAACAGCAGCACGCCCAGCGTGAGGGCGCTGATCTTGCCGAGCGAGGTGGCGTTGTGCAGTCGGGATACCGCCCCGAGAATGGACACCAGTACCAGCGGAATCACGATCATCTGCAGCAGGCGCACATAACCGCCGCCGACCACGTTCACCCATTCCAGGGTGCGGGCGATGGTGTTGGCGTCATACAGCGTCTGCATGATGAAACCGGCAGCCACACCGAACAGCAGGCCGGTCAGTACCTGGCGGGAGAGGGATTGGCCGCGACGGGACAGTTTACCCAGCAGCAGCATCAGCAATAAAAAAACTGCCAGATTGAATAACACAATCAGCATGGTGACTCCGTAAACAGAAAATAATATCGATGGCGGGCGATGCTAGCAGCAGATTTGACTTATTGATAATCGATTTAGTTATGAGTTATGAATAATTGAGTGTTGGGCGGCGGTAACGTGCTGTTAAAGCAGGTTTTTGCATTAAATTCGAACAATATTGGAAGGCAGGGCTCGAGGATGAGCCCTGCCGGGAGTATTAACGCAGTTGTTTCAGCAAGGATGCGCTGGCATAACCGTCCGCCACCTGGCTGACCGATTGCTGATAGGCACGGATGGCGCTGATGGTATTGGGGCCAATGACGCCATCGGCCCCTTTGGTATCGAAGCCCCGCGCGGTCAGTCTGCGCTGTAGCTCTTCTTTTTCCGTCCGGCTCAGGGCGCGTTCATCCCGCGGCCAGGGGGAGCGGAATTCACCACCACCGGCCAGTTTGTCGCCCAGATGTCCTACCGCCATGGCGTAGGAGGTGGCGTTGTTGTAGCGCTTAATCACCTTGAAGTTGCTGAAAAGGGCAAAGGCCGGGCCATGGGCACCGGCCGGCACCAGTATGGCGGCGTTGCCATGATCGGGCAGCGGCCGGTCATTGATGTCGGTAATGCCCTGGCTACGCCAGTAGGCCACCGGCTGCAGATTGTTTTGCGAAGCCTGGGCATAATCGAAGCCGTCAGGTAGCCGAACCTCTACGCCCCAGGGCTGGCCGTGCTGCCAGCCGAAACGCGACAGATAATAGGCGGTAGAAGCGAGGGCATCGGTAGGGTCTTCAGACCAGATATCCCGCTTGCCGTCACCGGTAAAGTCCTGGGCATATTGCAGGTAGCTGGTGGGCATGAACTGGGTGTGACCCATGGCACCGGCCCAGGAGCCGCGCATCTGTTCGGGGCTGATATCTCCCGCCTGCAGTATCTGCAACGCTGCGATCAGCTGCGCTTCGGCAAAGTCCCGGCGCCGACCCTCAAAGGCCAGGGTGGCCAGCCCCTCGATGGTGCTGGTGTTGCCGCGATAAGAGCCGTAGTTGGTTTCCATGCCCCAGATGGACATCACCACCTTGGCATCCACGCCGTAGCGGTTTTCGATGGCCTGCAGTACGGGTTTCCGTTTCTCCCATTGCTGGCGGCCGTTACTGACGCGGGTGGCGGAGGTGGCGGTGTCCAGATAGTCCCAGATCTGACGGGTAAACTCGGCCTGGCCGCCGTCCAGTTTGATCACCTTGGGGCTGAGCGACACGCCCTCGAAGGCGCGGTCGAATACCGCCGGTGTAATACCCCTGGCCAGGGCCCGGCGACGAAAGTCATGGCGCCATTCGGCAAAGTTCGCCAGTTCGGCCTGACTGACTTGTGCTGCCGCCTGCTCTGTGGCGGTGCTCTTGCTGATGTTCGGTTGGGCGGTATTGGCCTGGCCGGCACAACCGCTGAGGATGGCGCCGATCACCAGCGCACTGAGGTAGCGTCGTTTAAACATGTTTTCCCGTCTGTTGGCGTTATTGTTTACAGCGTGATGGGCAGCATATCCCAAGCCCGTAAAAATGAAAGAGCTCCCAGATATTTTGCCGAGGCTGGATGGGGTCAGAACAGGAGAAGTGGGGGCGTCAGCCGGTTGCCCAGTGGATATGAGGCCTGTTTTAACGGTGATGGGCCGCCCTGGTCAGCAGTTCGCGGACTTCCTCGTCGCGGGTCTGGCCGAAGTCGTCGAAAAACTGGCCCACCGAGCCCAAGTCGTCACTGGTGATCAGGGCGACCAGCTCGTCCGCCAGGGCGTTAATCCGCACGGCCGCCTCGGTCGAGCTGACCGGCACCGCCACGCCGATATGCGCCGGTGCCTGATTGCGTACCGCCCTGATGGCGGCTTCCATGGTGGCACCGGTCGCCAGACCGTCGTCTACCAGCAGCACGTGGGCGCCGGCCAGCGCAAGCGGCGGTGACGAGCCACGGTAGGCGAGCTCCCGGCGTTGCAGCTCTGCCCGCTCATGTTGGATCACGGCATCCATATCGGATTGTTTGATATCGCCGAGCGCACTAATGGCAGGATTGAAGATCATGATATTGCCCGAGGCGATGGCCCCCATGGCCAGCTCCGGTTGACCCGGGTAGCCGAGCTTGCGCACCAGCAGCACATCGAGCGGTGCCGCCAGGGCGAGGGCAACTTCAAACGCCACCGGTACTCCGCCGCGAGGCAGACCCAGTACCAGCAGGCCGGGCTGGTTGCGATAATGCAGCACCAGCCTCGCCAGCGCCTGACCGGCGGCACGTCGGTTGGGAAAAGACGACACGGTTGTACTCCCGATCATGTATATGATCTAACAGTAGCAAAAGGCCACAAAATCAGGCTTATTCGGCAGATAGTGACTCCGGGCTTTGCTATCATCGCGTTTCGTTAGTCGTCGTTCGGCTCTCTTTGGATCGGCACTGTGTATGGCCGGACCTGTGCCGCAAGACTGCGAGCCGCAGTTGCAGTGCCCGCACAAGCCCGGTAGCGTTACAAAACACCAGCGAGACCATAAGACGGATATTCCATCGGAGCCGTTATGTATCTGATCAGAGATTACCAAGAAACCGACTTCAGCAGCCTGGAGCTTATCTATCACGATGCGGTGATGGAGCAGGGCCGGCAAAGCTACAGCGATAAACAGGTGTCATTATGGGCGTCGTTCCCCTACCTGTACCCCACCGATTTCAGAACCCTGGTGCAAACCGGCTATACCCGGGTCATGGCGTGCAACCGGATACCGGTGGCCTTTGCCACCCTGTATCCGGACAACCACCTGGCGCTGCTGTATGTGCTGGCCGGTCATGCCGGACGTGGCCTGGCCGGGCAACTGTGTGATGACATAGAACAGGAGGCCCATCGTCGAGGCGTGGCCTGTTTGTGTACCGATGCCAGCCTGCTGTCTCGCCCGGTATTTGAACAGCGTGGATACCGGCTGATAAAGCAAGAGCAGGTGGAAAAGGGAGGACAGCAATTCACCCGTTTTATCATGGAAAAATCATTGCCCGTGCAGACCATCTGAACACTGGCGCCAGACCGGCGTTTGCCGCAGAATAGCGGCCCCCGCCAAGGGGAGATTTTATTTATTCCGGGGTAGGAGATCACCAGTGGCCAAGCCGAAAGACACCTATTATCTGACCGCCCATTGCGCGGGTAGCCTGGGCACCGTAGACGTGGTGACGCGTTATCTGTGCGAGCAGGGCTGCTATGTGGTGGAAATGCAGACTTTCGATGATGTGCTGAGCGGGCATTTTTTTATTCGAGTGGAGTTTCGCCCACCCCGGACGACGCCGTTTGACGAGGCGGGTTTTCGGCAGGGCTGGCAGCCCAGGGCGGCACAATTCGCCATGCAATGGGAGTTGGTTGCCGCCGAGGTGCGTCCCAATGTGGTGATCATGGTTTCCCGGCTCGATCATTGCCTGAACGATCTGCTCTATCGCTATCGCACCGGTCAACTGGCCATCGAAATTCCGGCCATTATTTCCAACCACCCGGATCTGCAGCGGCTGGCCGACTGGCATCATATTCCCTTCTATCATCTGCCGGTGAGCGACGAGAACCGGGCCGAGCAGGAAGAGCAGGTACTGGGCATCATCAAGGAATGCGAGGCCGATCTGGTGGTGCTGGCGCGTTACATGCAAGTGCTGAGCCCCGAGCTGTGTGCGGCCTTGACCGGCAAGGCCATCAATATTCACCATTCCCTGCTGCCCGGATTCAGAGGCGAACGCCCTTATCACCAGGCCTACGACAAAGGGGTCAAGCTGGTGGGGGCCACGGCGCACTACATCAATAACGATCTGGACGAAGGCCCCATTATCACCCAGGGGGTGGAAGTGGTGGATCACAGCCATTATCCGGAGCAGTTAACCGCCCGGGGCCGGGATATCGAGTGCATTACCCTGGCCCGAGCGGTGCAATATCATATCGAGCGTCGAGTCTTTCTGCATAACGGCAAGACGGTGGTCTTTACCAACTGAGCTTTATACCAATTACACTAAAGATTTGGTCATATTGAGGCCCCAGACCAGAGGCAACAGAGCCGCCTCCCTCGACACGCTACGCGTACATCCATGTAAGCTCGGAAATGCCGTCCCTGGCATTTCACGGTCGAGGGAGTCGTTCTCTGTTGCCTCTTCTGGAATACCGAGTTGCCCGCAGACAGGCCAACAGGCGACTCTGTAGCATCAGGGAGGACAAAGGGATCTGCTCTACCGACCATCACATGACAGGGACGTCATGTGCTGAGCGGCACATGGATGTGCTTGAAGCGGGTCGGTGGAGAAGACCCTTTGTCCGACATTGATACAGAAATAAATAGACCACTTGTTTAATGTGAACGGTATTACATAACATCTAATAAACAGCGGAGCTTATTCACAGATGAACAAAACCTTATTGGCCGGGCTGATGGCGCTGGCCCTGGCAGGCTGTGCCAGTAAGCCACCGGAACAGCCTTTTACCCTGACCCTGGCCCATATCAACGATACCCATTCGCATTTTGATCCGACCGACGCACGAGTGACGCTGGGCAAGCAGACGGTGTTTACCCGTCTGGGTGGCTACCCTCGCCTGCTGAGTCAGGCCAAGGCGCTGCGCCAGCAGGCGGAGCTGAATGAGCAGCCGCTGTTGTTTGTACACGGCGGAGACGCCTGGCAGGGTACCGGCTATTTCAAGCTCAACCGGGGCGCGATGAATGCCGATGCGCTGAGTCAAATGCAGCTGGACGCCATGGCGCTGGGCGAGCATGAATTTGCTCTCGATAACGGCCGCTTGTCAGCCTTTGTGCAGGGCGTCAACTTTCCGGTGCTGGCCGCCAACCTGGATGCCAGCCAGGATCCGGACCTGCAAGGCCTCGACAACCTCAAGCCCTATGTCCTCTACGCCTTTGACGGTAATGAAAAAGAGCAGGTAGAAACGGTCGATGACGCCGGCAAGCGTCCTGTGGTGGCGGTGATGGGACTGGTGCTGGAAGACATGGCCAACCTGAGCCCCCATGTCGGCAAGCTGCGTTTCGAGCGGGAAGTCGACAGCGCCCAGAACACCGTCAGGGCGCTGCGTGAGCAGGGCGTCAAACACATCGTTGCCGTCACCCATCTGGGGCTGGAGCGAGACCGGCATCTGGCTCAAAAGGTCAACGGTATCGACCTGATCGTCGGCGGCCATTCTCACAGTCTGCTCGGGGACTTCGGCAACCTCGGCTGGGGGAGTGGCGAACCTTATGCGCGCCGCTTCAATAATCCGGACGGCATCGGCACGACCTGTGTGGTGCAGGCCGGTCGGTTTGCCCAGGCCATGGGACAGGTGAGTGTGACCTTTACCCCGAATGGCCGGGTCAGCCGCTGTGAAGGCGGCAACACCCTGTTGTCGGATAACGTCTTCTACCGTGATATTCGCCGGGGCGACAAATATCGCTTGAGCGAGGCGCAACAGCAGCGCCTGAGAGCCGCCATCGAGGCCGAGCCCAATATCAGCATGGTGGCGGAAGATTCGGCGTTACGCGCCCATATCGATAAACAGTATCGTCCGGCCCTGGTCAACGCCTACGGTGACGAGGTGGGGCATGTTCCTCTGGCGTTAACGCATGTGGAGTTGCCGGTTGAAGGCCGCGGCTCTCAGATCGCGCCCCTGGTGGCGGCCAGCCAACTGTACTGGGTCAATAGCCCACAGGTGCAGGCGGTAACCGGTCGTCGTGCCGACTTTGCGCTGGTGGCCGCCGGTGCGGTGCGTAACAGCCTGGAGCCGGGCGTACTCAAAGAAGGGAATGTCGGTCTGGAGCTGTTGCCCTTTGGCAACCCCATCAGTCTGGTGTCACTCACCGGCCGTCAGGTCGCCGGTCTGCTGCTGGAAACCATTAACGCCGCTTTGTCATCGGACGCTCATACCGGCCGTTTTCCCTACGGGGCCGGGCTGCGTTACAGCTTTAACGAAACCAGCCGGGGACGGGGGTATCTCAACCGTATCGAATACCTGGATAACGGTCAGTGGCAGCGAATTGAACCGGATGCCCGTTATCAGCTGGCACTGGACGGCTATCATGCGTCGGGCAACGAAGGATGGAATACGCTGTTTGATTCACAACAGGTGTTTACCGACCGGCTGGATCTGGCGTTCGTCAATGGCAAGCCGGCGGTGTTTCCGGTGGCACGGCTGAGCAAAAACGTGCGGGGAGCCATAGAGGTGCACTATTTCAATCGGCCACTGGACTGCAAAAAGGCCGGGGTCACCTGCAACACCGATGCCCGGGCCCTTATCGATTATGTACGAACGCGCCGGCCGGTACTGACGGCCCTTCCCGAGTCGGGCGTCGCCCTTAACCGACTGTAAACCCAGCAAGCCCGGTACGACCGGGCTTGCTCGTTAATGAGCGCAATGCCTTTTTATTGATGGGGGAGAAAAGAGGTTTGTTTGGATCTTTATTCTGCTGTCGAGCCGGTGGAGCGCTATCTTCACCGACAGCACCTTAAAATTGAAAAAAAGATTCAAATGGATCAAAGTTTCGTTCGAACCTGTAGGACGGGCCTCACCTCTGGCTCGACATCGATTTTCAATCCTGTCAGACTCGGTATTACCGAACTGTGATTAAAAATCGTTATCAAAAAATTTGCTATGGTTACATGCTCTATTGAGTCTTTTTTGAGGGGAAATCATGAAGCCAGGGATGAGTGAAGTGCGAGGTCGTCGTTTCTTGCCAACGTCAGTGCTCGGGCTGCTGTTGGCAGTATGGAGTTCGCTGTTATTTGCCGCCGATCCTTTGTCCCCGCCCAAGGGCAGGGAGGTGCTGACCGTGACCGGCAACCTGAGCGTGACCAATGCCGTCAACAAGGCCGAGTTTGATATGGACATGCTGGCGGCCTTGCCGCAGCATGAATTCAGCACCCACACCCCCTGGACGGAACAACAGCACCATTTTCGCGGCGTGCTGCTGAGTGATTTGTTGCGGCGAGTCGGCGCCGAGGGAAGTGAAGTCAGGGCGGTGGCCCTGAACGATTATCATCATGATATCAACAGAGAACTGGTGGCAGAGGCGCCCTTGTTGCTGACCACACATCTCGATGGTAAGCCGATGAAAATCCGGCACAAGGGGCCGGTATGGCTGATGTTGCCCCTGTCGGAGTATCCGCAGTATGACACCAAGCGTTATCACGAACTGCTGATCTGGCAGTTAAAGACTCTGGACATACGCTAACCGTGAAAACATTCAAGCTGATCGGCCTTACCATCATTACCCTGCTGTTTGGTGCCAGTTCGCTCTACAGTTACCACCGGGATCTGGAGGTAGTGCGCTATGTGTCGGCCACCATCAAGGCCATTGGCTGGGCCAGCTCCGAGCTGGAAATGGAACTGCTTAAATTTGATCAATCGCTGACGGCGTTGGCGGCCCGGACCTCGGACGAAGCGAATGTTCAGTTGCGCTTTGAATTGCTGTGGAGCCGAATCGATACCCTGTTGGCGGGAGAAGAAAATCGCCCGGTGCGCGAGCAGCCGGGGGTATTGCCGATGCTGAAAAATTTTTCCACTCAGCTCGAGCTCTGGGAAGAGCGGGTGTATGCGCTGCGCCTGGATGACCGGGACGAGATCATGGCATTGCGACAAGAGCTGGCGCACTATCGCAAGCTGGCGCGAGAAATCAATGTAGAAAATTTTTCCGGTGACAAGGTCTGGCAACAGCTTGATATTATTCAGGATATACGGCTGCGTTCCAGCCTGTATCTGGGCGGCCTGCTGTTTAGTGGTGGCCTGATGCTGCTGCTGTTGCTGCGGGAGAACCACCGTAACCGCCATATGGCCTATCACGATACGCTGACCGGCCTGCCCAATCGCATGTTTTTCTATCAGCTGATAGACAAGGCGCTGAATCGGACCCAGCGGGAGCGAGGTGCACTGGCTCTCCACATGGTCGACCTGAATAGTTTCAAGGCCATCAACGACAGCCTTGGCCACGAGGTGGGAGACAATCTGCTGCGGGAGATTGCGAACCGATTGAGTCACACCATCGGCAAGCAGGGCCGGGTGGCTCGGCTGGGCGGGGATGAATTCGTGATCATCCAGCAGCTTGAAAATATCGATGATGCCTAGCTGATGGCGGCGCAGCTATTTCACGCGCTGTCGCGCGATGTGAAACTGCCCGATGGCTGTCTGTCGCCTCAGGCGTGTATCGGTACCAGTCTTTATCCCGAGCATGGCCTCACGGCGGCCGAACTGTTGAGTCATGCCGATACCGCCATGTATTACGCCAAACACAGTCGCAAGACCATGGTGCAGATGTTCGAGCCGGGCATGGACGAGCGTCGACTGCGGCGGCAGAAGCTGGCGGTGTCTCTGCAGGCGGCGATTGAACAGGATCAGCTGGAGCTGCACTATCAACCGATTTTTCGGTTGAACAGCGGCGATATCGAGTCGGTAGAGGCGCTGTTACGCTGGAATTCGGCCGAGCATGGCTTTATCAGTCCGCTCGAAGTGATAGCGGTGGCCGAGCAGCATGGCCTGGCACACCGGCTTAACGAATGGGTGTTGTCGCAGGCCTGTCGCCAAATGCACCGCTGGCACCAGGCCGGTTGCGGCTGGCTGAAGGTGAACGTCAATATCAGTCCCAATATCTTTATGGAGGGAGAGCTGGCACTGACCGTCAGCGCGGTATTGCGCGACACCGGTCTCGACGCCTCGACCCTGGTGCTGGAGATCACCGAAGACACCAGCATGTGGGATACGGCCGGCTCGCTCGATACCCTGCAGGAGCTGCGTGAATTGGGCATAGAGATAGCACTGGATGATTTTGGTACCGGCTATTCTTCGTTCAGCCACCTGCGACAGCTCCCGATCAACAAGCTCAAGATCGATAAATCCTTTGTGGCCGACCTGTCGACGGATCCCCGGGCGGAGAGCCTGGTCAAAACCATTATTTCCCTGGCAGATAATCTGAATATGACGGTCACCGCCGAGGGTATCGAACTGGTCGAACAGCATGTGCTGTTGCAGCAATTGGGCTGTGGGCTGGGACAGGGCTACCTGATGGCCAGGCCCATGCCGGCTGAGGCCATGAGCGAATTACTGTTACAAGACAAACGTTACGGCTCCCGCTCGGCGTAACGACAGCCTTCTTTTCGCTTCACAGGCCCCTGTTTGCATGATGCAAACAGGGGCCTGTTCATGATCAACCTTTCACTCTTTGTCGACACCCTCCATCCTGTTAAGCGCATCAGCTGCTACTTTTAGCTTGTGTGCCAATAAAGTGTCGATAAATCATGGTCGTATCGTGCCAAAGCGTTCACTGCCTGCGGTTTACGTCCCGCCATTCCCCGAGGTCGCTCCGCTCGCCATGTGCCGAGTCTTATCCATTGTGGTGCATGCATCGCGACCGACACCTTGCTCAACGACAGGAGAAACCGTCATGAAGCTCAGTCTATTCGAGGCACTGCAAGGGACACCGCCGCTGGCCATCGTGGGCGCCATCAATGCCTACAGCGCCATGCAGGCCGAGCAGGCCGGGCACCGGGCGCTGTATCTGTCCGGCGCCGGGGTGGCCAATGCCTCGTTCGGGTTGCCGGATCTCGGCATGACCAGCCTGAGCGAGGTGCTGGAAGACGCTCGCCGCATCACGGCGGCCACAGAATTGCCCTTGCTGGTGGACGCGGACACCGGCTTCGGTGGTGCCTTCAACATCGCCCGTACCGTGCGGGAAATGGAGCGGGCCGGGGTGGCGGGCATTCATATCGAGGATCAGGTGGCGCAAAAACGCTGCGGGCACCGACCCAACAAGGCCATCGTCTCGCGCGATGAAATGGTAGACAGGATCAGGGCGGCGGTGGATGCCCGCATCGACCCTCGCTTCGCCATCATGGCCCGCACCGATGCGCTGGCGGTGGAGGGCATGAACGGCGCGATAGATCGCGCCCTGGCCTGCGTGGCTGCCGGTGCCGACCTGATTTTTCCCGAGGCGATGGAAAGCCTGGAACAATACCGTCGCTTCTGTAAGGCGGTCCCCGTGCCGGTGCTGGCCAATATCACCGAATTCGGCAAGACCCCCTTGTTCGCGCAACCCGAACTGGCCGAGGCCGGCGTGGCCATGGTGCTGTATCCGCTGTCGGCGTTTCGGGCCATGAGCCGGGCCGCAGACATGGTCTATCGTCAGATCCGGAGTCAGGGTCATCAGCGTGATTTGCTGGCGCAGATGCAGACCCGGGAGCAGCTTTATCAGACCCTCGGCTATCATGATTACGAGGCCAAATTGGACGCCCTGTTCGAGCACTCGGCTCAAACCACACCGGCAGTTCCGGTAACCGGCGCTGCGGATGACCAACAAGGAGGCAAGCATGACTAATGCCGAAGGATTACGCGGCCAGACCGCCGGCCAAACGGCCCTGTGCACCGTGGGCAAAACCGGCTCCGGCCTGACCTATCGCGGTTATGATATTGCCGATCTGGCCGCTCATGCCCAGTTTGAAGAGGTGGCCTTTTTGCTGCTGAAGGGCTATCTGCCCAACCAGGGGGAGCTGGGCGCCTTTAAGACCCGGCTACGGGCCAATCGCGGTCTGCCGGCGGCGTTGCGTACCGTGCTTGAACTGATACCGGCGTCGGCGCACCCGATGGACGTGCTGCGCACCGGTTGCTCCGTACTCGGCAATCTGGAAACCGAACACAAATTCGGCGAACAGCAGGAAGCGGCCGAACGCCTGCTGTCGCTGCTGCCCTCGATGCTCTGCTACTGGTATCGCTATGCGCATGACGGCGTGCGTATCGACACCGCCCTGGATGACGACAGCCTCGGTGGCCACTTTCTGCATATGCTGCGCGGCGAAGCACCGGCTGCGCTTGATGTGCGGGTGATGAACTGCTCGCTGGTGCTGTATGCGGAGCACGAGTTCAATGCCTCGACCTTTGCCGGTCGGGTCTGTGCCTCGACGCTGACCGACCTGCATTCGGCGGTGACCGCCGCCATCGGCACCCTGCGCGGCCCGCTGCATGGCGGCGCCAACGAGGCGGCGATGGCGATGATAGAGCAGTGGAGCGGGCCGGATGAAGCCGAGGCCGCGCTGCTGGAAATGCTCAAGCATAAAGAAAAAGTCATGGGCTTCGGTCATGCGGTCTATACGGTGAAGGATCCGCGCAATGCGCTGATCAAACCCTGGGCCAAAAAGCTGAGCGAGGCGGCGGGCGACCGGGTGTTGTATCCGATTTCCGAGCGGGTAGAGGAGGTTATGTGGCGCGAGAAAAAACTGTTCGCCAACGCCGACTTCTATCACGCCTGCGCCTATCACTTCATGGGCATTCCGACCAAGCTGTTCACCCCGATTTTCGTACTCAGCCGGGTCACCGGCTGGACCGCACACATCATGGAGCAGCGCGCCCATAACCGCATCATCCGGCCCAACGCCGATTATGTGGGTCCAGCCCCTCAGGCGTGGATACCAATAGAGAAGCGGTAAAGGAACACATCATGAGTACCAATGTTGAGCTGAACCAGCGACCCGAGCCCGATCAATTGCTAGTCACCATCGCCGATTATGTGATCGATACCAAGATCACCTCGGATGAGGCCTACCATACCGCCCGGCACTGCCTGGCCGATACCCTGGGCTGTGGTCTGCTGGCGCTGCGCTTTCCCGAGTGCACCAAGCATCTTGGGCCCTTGGTGCCCGGCACCATAGTGCAACACGGCGCCCGGGTGCCCGGTACTTCCCACGAGCTGGATCCGGTGACTGCCGCCTTCAACATAGGCTGCCTTGTTCGCTGGCTGGACTTCAACGACACCTGGCTGGCGGCCGAGTGGGGTCATCCCTCCGACAACATGGGCGGCATTCTCGCCACCGCCGATTATCTGAGCCGGGTGGCGGTGGCCGAGGGCAAGCCGCCACTCACCATGCGCGACGTGCTCACCGCCATGATCAAGGCGCACGAAATTCAGGGCGTGCTGGCGCTGGAAAACAGCTTCAACCGGGTGGGGCTGGATCATGTGCTGCTGGTGCGCGTGGCCTCCACCGCGGTGATCACCCACCTGCTGGGCGGCAGCCGTGAGCAGATTATCGACGCCCTGTCTCAGGCCTGGGCCGACGGCGGCGCGCTGCGGACTTACCGCCATGCGCCCAATGCCGGCTCGCGCAAGTCCTGGGCGGCGGGGGATGCCACCGCCCGTGCCGTGCGACTGGCCATGATCACCATGAAGGGCGAAATGGGGCTGCCCTCGGTACTCACGGCGCCAAAATGGGGGTTTTATGACGTGCTGTTCAAGGGCGAGGCGGTCAAGGTCAAGCAGCCCTTCGGCAGCTACGTGATGGAAAACGTGTTGTTCAAGCTCAGCTTTCCCGCCGAATTTCACGCCCAGACCGCGGTGGAGTGTGCGGTGTTGCTGCACCCGCAGGTGAAGGATCGAATTGAAGACATAGATCGTATTCAAATCAGCACCCACGAGTCGGCCATTCGCATCATCTCCAAGGCGGGTCAGCTTGCCAACCCGGCGGACCGGGATCATTGCCTGCAGTACATGGTGGCGGTGCCACTGCTTTATGGCGATTTGATGGCCGAACACTATGAAGACGACGTTCACCGTGCCGATCCCCGCATCGATGCCCTGCGCGACAAAATGGACATAGTGGAAGAGCCGCGCTACAGCGCCGACTACCTTGAAGCCGACAAGCGCTCCATCGCCAACGCCATTCAGGTGTTCTTCACGGATGGCAGCCACACCGCCAAGGTGGCGGTGGAATATCCCATCGGCCATCGCTGCCGCCGGGCCGAGGCGATACCGGTGCTGGAGCAGAAGTTCATGCGCAACCTGCAAACCCGCTTTCCGCCGGCGCGCTGCCGGCACATTCTGGCATTGTGTCTCGATCAACGGCGACTTGAAGCTACCCCGGTCAACGAGTTCATGGCGTTGTTCGTGATCAACTGAAGAAGCTCCTGCTGGCGGGCATGACTCGCTGCATAAAGTGCCAAATGAACCGTCACTGCCTTGGTGGCGGTTTTTTTGTTTCCAATCAGAGCCCATTTTGGACGTGAAGTGTGACAGATGTCACGCAGATGAATGTAAACAAAATATTAGATTTGTCGTTAACGAAATTATTGTTAATTTGTTAATCTAATTTCCGGCATATTGTTCACATTGTGTCGGGTGGTGCAACATAATTATCACAGCAGTAAACGGGGAGCATCCTTATGGCTGTACACGAAATGAACAATCCCGAGCTGATGCCGTCTACGGATAAAGACAGGGACATCAATATCTGGGACTTCACCATGCTCTGGGCGGGGATGACCATCAACATGGGCGCCTTTACCATGGGGGCCCAGTTGTATCCGGGGTTGTCTCCCTGGACCATCATCGGCGCCATATTGGCCGCCTATGCCATCGTGACCACCATCCTGATCCTGGCCGGTGATATTGGTCTGCGTTACGGTATTCCCTTCACGGTTTATATCCGTGGTTGCTTCGGTTACCAGGGCGCCAAGATCCCGGCGGCCTTTCGCGCCATTCCTGCCTGTTTCTGGTTCGGCTTTCAGACCTGGGTGGCGGCCGTTGCCATCGGCAAGGTGCTGGAACTGTGGATTGGCTATAGCAACACCACCATCCTCATCCTGATCTTCGGGGTGCTGCAGGTCGTCAATGCCATTTATGGCATGAAAGCCATGGCCAAGTTCGACTGGATCGCCATTCCGGCGCTGACCATACTGATTGGCCTGGTCACCTTCTGGCTGCTGCAGACCAACAACGCCACCATCGGTGACGTGCTGGCCGCGCCGTCGCTGGATAATGGTTCTTTCTGGTTTGCCGTCATGGCCATCGCCGGTATCTGGATCACCATGGGGCTGAACAGCCCGGACATGACCCGCAAGCTGGAGCGCTCTCGCGACCACAGCAGCAAGAATTTCTTTATCCGTAACCGCAAGCCCTTTTTCGCCCAGATCTCCGGCCTTATCGTGATTGGCTCCGGTATTCTGATGGTGGGCATGATCGGCGGTATTCTCACCGGCACCTGGGACCCTATCGAGATCGTCCTGAACTCCATGAGTTCGCCCATCGTGCTGATCCTGAGCATGATCACCATTGCCTTTGCCCAGTGGTCCACCAACACAGTGGCCAACCTGATGCCGTCTGCGCTTATTTTGATGAACGTCTTCCCCAAGCTGAGTTTCGGTCAGGGTGTGTCCATCTCCGGCGCCGTTGGCCTGCTGATGATGCCCTGGGTGTTTGCCGACAACCTGCTGTGGTTCAGCGTTATTACTTCCGGTTTGCTGGGCCCGGTGGCGGGTATCATGCTGGCCGACTTCTACCTGCTGCGCCGCGGTCAGTTGAACGTGAACGACTTCTATGACCCCAAGGGACCCTTTGTTTACCAGAACAACTACAACCTGCGGGCCTTCCTGGTCTATGGCCTGTCTTTTGTCTGCAGCCTGGTGTTCATCGACATGGCGTTCTTCGTCGGTCTGGTAGTGAGTGTGGTGGGTTATTATCTGCTGATGAAGCCGATTGCCCGTCCTGCCGGTGAAACTGCAGTTCCCGCACAATCCTGAATCTTAAGCGTTAATTGTGCCTTGGCCCCCTGGAGGGGCCTTTTTTTGTCTGGCGAAGCGGACTTGTCATGCCAATCCCTCTCTTGTCATTCCCGCGAAGGCGGGAATCCAGGACTTGTGGCTCATAACCGTCAGACTGCTGGTCACCTTGCAAAGACACTAGGGAGCGTTCTCAATCATGCCAGCCATATCACCGTTGATACGAGGCTGAGCATGGCGGTGTAGTGTT